>JBQTJJ010000133.1:0-4876 GCA_052387235.1 Actinomycetota bacterium | reverse complement strand
GCCGGCTCCCGGGGAGGATCCCCCCATGACCGGCGGGGGATCACCCGCAGGCAGTTGCCGCGAGGGGGTTGCCCCTAGGGGCGATACCGCCTGTTTGCCCGTCGTTCGCCCGCTGCAAATTGGGCGTTCACATGAGCACACTGACCATTCCCGGCTCTACTGCGGCCGCCGTGCCCGCTGTTGGCGCCCGGTCGGGAACGCGGCGGGCATGGCTGCCCAAGGCGCTGATGGTCGGCGCCGACGCGGCGGCCGTGGCGGCCGCCATGGTGATCGCCTTCGAGCTGCGCACCCTGCTGCCCGGTCCCACGCCGCTGGGCGCCGAGAGCCAGCACCTGCTCCTCGGGGCGCTCTCCCTCCCGCTGTGGCTGGCCGTGTTCTCCCACTACCGCCTCTACACGTCGCGCTTCCTTGCCAGCCGGCTGGAGGAGTCGCGCCGGGTGGTGCACGCCGTCATGGTGAGCGTGCTCGCCATCGCCGTCGTCGGCTTCATGCTGAAGCTGTACGTGGCCCGTGGGTGGCTGGTCCTGAGCTTCCTGGCCGGCGTGGCGACGGTGCTGGGCGAGCGGGAGCTGGTGCGGCGCACGTTCGCCCGCCTGCGACGGAAGGGCCGCTACCTGCGGCCCGTGGTGATCATCGGCGCCAACACCGAGGGCCTGGCGCTGTGCGGCATGCTCATGGATGAGCCCACCCTCGGCTACCGGGTCGTGGGCTTCGTGGACGCCGACTCGCCCATGGGCACCTACGTGTACGACCACCGGCCCGTGCTGGGGGCTCCGTCCGACGCCTGCGCCGCCATCTCCGCTGCCGGCGCCACCAGCGCCATCATCGTGACCTCGGCGGTGGATGCCGAGACCTGCAACCGCCTGGCCCGGGAGCTGATCGCGGCCGGCATCCACGTGGAGCTGTCGTCGTCGCTGCGCGACGTGGCCATCGAGCGCCTGTCCGTGCGCCCGCTGGGGCGCTACCCGATCATGTACGTGCAGCCGGTGCGCACGGGGGGTTGGCGTTCGGCGGCGAAGCGGGGCTTCGACGTCACGGCCTCGGCCGGGGTGCTGCTGCTCACGACTCCGTTGCTCGTCCTTGTCGCCCTGGCCGTGAAGCTCGACAGCCGGGGCCCGGTGTTGTTCCGCCAGGAGCGGGTGGGCCGGAAGGGGGAGCGCTTCCAGGTGCTCAAGTTCCGCACCATGGCGGCCAACGCCGAGGAGCTGATCATCGAGTTGCGTCAGCGCAACGAGGCGGACGGGCCGCTGTTCAAGATCAAGGACGACCCGCGCGTCACCCGAGTGGGCCGGCTGCTCCGGCGCTACTCGCTCGATGAGGTGCCCCAGCTCTGGAACGTGGTGCGGGGCCAGATGAGCCTGGTGGGGCCCCGGCCAGCCCTGGCCGACGAGATGCGCCACTGGGACGCCGAGTTGCACAACCGGTTGCAGGTGAAGCCGGGCATCACGGGGATGTGGCAGGTGAACGGCCGCAGCAACGCCACGTTCGCCGACTACGTTCGGCTCGATCTGTACTACGTGGACAACTGGTCGCTGTGGACCGACCTGGCCATCGTCGCCAAGACGGTGCCGGCCGTGCTGTCCAGGCGAGGCGCGTACTGAGTCTCCCGGTGACGAGCCGGGAGCGGGCTGAGCCGGCGGTGGCCACGGCTGCCGTCGACGTGTCCGGCCTGGGCAAGCGCTTCGGGCGGGGGAGCGGGCTGTCCCGCCTCGCCTCCCGCTCGAAGCGCACCCCGGTGCAGGCCCTGGACGGCGTGAGCTTCGAGGTGGGGCCGGGCGAGCTGGTGGCGGTGGTGGGGGCCAACGGGTCGGGCAAGTCCACCCTGTTGCGCATCCTGGCCACGGTGCTGCTGCCGAGCGAGGGCTCGGCCAGAGTGGGCGGCTTCGACGCGGTGGCCTGCGAGCTGGAGGTGCGCCGGCGGGTGGCGCTCGTGGCCGGCGACGACCGCTCGTTCAACCTGCGCCTGTCGGGGCGTGACAACCTCGCCTTCTTCGCCGCCCTGCACGGGCGCCGGCCCGAGGGACCAGCGGTGGAGGACGCCCTGGCCCGGGTGGGGCTGGCTCCGGTGGCCGGCGACACCTACGCCACCTACTCGTCGGGCATGCGCCAGCGCCTGGCCCTGGCCCGGGGCCTGCTGGCCTGCGCTGCGGTGCTGCTCCTGGACGAGCCGTTCCGGGCTCTCGACGAGCAGTCGTCCCGGTTGGTGGTGGACCTGATCGGGGCCCACGTGGCCGGCGGCGGCGCAGCCCTGGTGGCCACCCACCACCTGGAGGAGATGGAAGGGGCGTGGCACCGGGTCCTCCACCTCGACGCCGGGCGGCTGGTGGACGACCAGGTCGTGGGCCGGCGATGACGGCGCCGGCGCTGAGCCGGGCCCGGGCCTTCGTGGTGCGCGACTACCGGGTGGAGCGGACCTACCGGGCGGCGGTGGCCGGCCAGCTGTGCGGCGGGCTGCTGTTCCTCGCGTCCTACGCCCTGGTGGCACCGGTGGTGGGCGAGGGCTTCGAGGAGCGCTTCGGCACCTCCTACGCCGCCTTCGTGGCCGTGGGCATCGCCGTGTCCGGCGTGCTCGTCACCGCCCTCCAGGCCTTCTCCGGCTCGGTGCGCGAGGCGCAGCTCGACGGGACCCTCGAGGCGCTGCTGCTCGCGCCCGTGCGCCACGAGGAGGTGGTGGCGCTCATGGGCGCCTGGCCCCTCGGCATGGGCCTCGTGTCGGCGGCCCTCACGCTGGGTGCGGCGGCGCTGGCCGGGGTGGGCTTCGACGTGGCGCCCGCCTCGGTTGCGCTGGCGCTGGCGTGCTCGGTGGCCGCGTTCGTCGCCCTCGGCCTCCTGTCGGCCGCCGCCGTGCTGGTGGTGAAGCGGGGCAACCCGGTGGCAACCCTGATCGGGATGACGGGCGCCCTCGTGGGCGGCGCCTACGTGCCCACATCCACCTTCCCGGGCTGGTTGGAGGCGGTGGCTGCCGTCAACCCCATGACCTACGCCCTCGACGCCTGGCGGGGGGCACTGCTGGCCGGCGACGGGCCGGGCGCCATCGCCGGCGACCTGGCCGTGCTGGCCGCCACCGCTGCCGTGGCCCTCCCGCTGGCGTGGTGGGCGGTGGGCCGGGCCGTGGACGTGGCCCGGGCCGACGGCACCGTGGCCACCTACTGATGCCGGCCGTGGCGTGGCGTCGGCTGGCCGCCGGCGCCCTCGTCGCCTTCGGGCTGGCCTGGGTGGCCCGCCCCGGCGGCACGGTGGACGGCCCCATCCTGCTCATCCTCACCGCCGACCACGGCATCCACCTCGGCGACCTCATCTCGCCGGCGTCGGTGCTGGCCGGCGTCGTGGTGCTGGTGTGGGGCGGGCGCTGACCCGCTCGGAAAGCCACCCGGATCGGATCGCTCTGCTCGATGCCGCCGACTCGCACACCGGGAATGTCACAGGTTCCCGGTACGGTCGGCACCGCCGTCGTGAGCGGGCCTCGTGCGCTCTCCTCGTCTGTTGCCATGTGGAGGGCAGGAGGGGAACATGGAACCCGTGCGAGACGTGGAGCTGTACCGGGGCCTGGAGCAGGTCCTCGGGGCCCAGGTCGCCACCGCGCTCATGGACCGGCTGCCGCCGGCTCCGGTGGACCGGCTGGTCACGACGGACGACCTGTCCGCGGGCCTGGGCGGGCTGCGCCAGGAGATGTCGGCCGAGTTCGCCCTGGTCCGCCAGGAGATGTCGGCCGAGTTCGCGGCGGTCCACCAGGAGATGTCGGCCGAGTTCGCGCTGGTCCGCCAGGAGATGACCGGGCTGCGCCAGGAGATGTCGGCCGAGTCCGCCCTGGTCCGCCAGGAGATGACCGGGCTGCGCCAGGAGACGACGGCCGAGTTCGCGGCGGTCCGCCAGGAGATGTCCGCCGAGTTCGCCCTGGTCCGCCAGGAGATGACCGGGCTGCGCCAAGAGACGACGGCCGAGTTCGCGGCGGTCCGCCAGGAGATGACCGGCACGAAGCACGAGCTGATCGCCGTCATGCGGGGCGAGATGATCGCCGCCATCCACACCCAGGGGCGCCAGCTCGCCTTCACCCTCGCCGGCTCGCTGGTCGGGTTGAGCGGGCTGGCCTTCCTCATCGCCAACCTGGCCCGCTGACCACGGCCGGCGCCGGTCGGTAGTGTCGGGAGCCCATGAAGATCTACACCCGGCGGGGCGACGACGGCACCACCGGGTTGTACCGGGGCGGCCGGCTGCGCAAGGACGAGCCGGCGGTGGAGGCGTACGGGACGGTGGACGAGGCGCAGGCCTTCCTGGGCCTGGCCCGGGCCGAGGCCGGCGCCGGCTCCGAGCTGGACACCCTGCTGGTGCAGCTGGAGCGGGACCTGTGGGTGCTGATGGCCGACCTGGCGACCGGGGAGGGCCACCGCCACGCCCTGGAGCCGGGCCGCTCCCTGGTCACCGCAGGGATGGTCACCGCCCTGGAGCAGCGCATCGACGACCTGCACGAACGGGTCACCATGCCGGCGGAGTTCGTGGTGCCGGGCCAGAACCGGGTGGCGGCCCTGCTCGACGTGGCCCGCACCGTGGTGCGCCGGGCCGAGCGGCTGGCACTGGGGGCGGCGCCGGCCGCCTCCCTCGCCGTGCCCTACCTCAACCGCCTCTCCGACCTGCTGTGGACCATGGCCCGCTGGCAGGAGTCCGACCACCTCCTGGCCAGGGGCGACGCCACGCCCGCCGAGCGGGGGGACGACACGGCATGAGCGCCATCGTGTTCTCGGGGTCGACCATCCCGACCGCCCCCGGGCCCGGCACCGTCCTGGCCGTCCCGGTGCTCGCCGGGCCCTCGGTCCCCGAGGGGTCGGCTCCCTGGCCCGCCCCCCTGGACGCAGCCGACCTGGACGGCCTGGGCTTCGAG
>JBQTJJ010000132.1:0-12652 GCA_052387235.1 Actinomycetota bacterium | reverse complement strand
TGGTGCGAGGCATCAAGCTCGACCTCGACAACGTGCTCGCCGAGGTGGGCGGCGGTGGCCCCGCCGGTCACACCGGACCCGGAGGCAAGACCATCTCCGGGCACGCCAACTCCATCGACTGCTCGTCGGGGATCGTCAACAGCCAGGGCTGCGAGAAGTAGGCGAACGGAACCGCCGCCCGGCGACCACCGGGCTGCGGTCGGGAATCTCGGTCGGGTGGGCCCGGAGGCGGAGGGGCCCACCCGACCGCCGCGTCCCGGCTCGGCGGGCGGTAGCCGGGACGGCGCCGGCTGGAGGCCGCACGCCGTCACCCGTTACCATTTCCCGCTCGAGGGGAACGGGGTCGGAGTGCAGGTCCAGGATCGAGGGGAACGGCATTGACCACAGGCCAGCGCCGGGCCCGGCGCGTCAACCCCTTCGAGGTGCTGGGCCTCACGTCGATGGCCTCCCCGGCCGAGGTCACCGCCGCCTACAGGTCCCTCGCCAAGAAGTTCCACCCCGATCTCTACGAGGGTCGCCCCGAGCGGGTCCGCAAGGCCGCCGAGCAGCGCATGCAGGAGCTCAACGAGGCCTACAAGCTGGCCCGGGCCAAGCTGAAGGCCGGCGACGACGGGTACGGCTACGGCGGCGGCCGCACCAGCCCCTGGAGCGGAGCCGAGACCGGGGCCTGGTCCCGGACGGCGAAGCGCACCGAGACGGAGGCGGCCCGCCGGGCCCGCCTGGCCGCGTCGCGGGTCCAGGCCGAGCGGGCGGCTCGCGAGCACGAGTCCCAGGCCCGGATGTTCCAGCGCCTGCGGGTCGAGGCCCGCAAGGCGGCGAAGTACGGCGACGCCGTGGCTCGGCCCAAGGGAAAGCTCCCCAGCACGCTCTACGGCGCCGGCCAGGCCTGCCACACCAACGAGGTCCCCTGCCGTGACTGCAAGGTGATCCAGCGCCTGCCCGCCAACTGGCAGGAGCGCATGGTGGACACCGCCTTCTTCTGCTCGAACTGCGGCGGGCTCCTGCTCTCGCGGTAGGTCACCTCGGAACCGGAGGTTCCGAGGTGAGTTTGGTCGTGCTCCGGTGTCGTCGGGCGGAGCCCTCCTCCCTTCGCTCGTATCCCTTGGGCGCCAGCAGTGGGGGCGGCTTCGCCGCTTCAAGCTGCCGGCGCCCGGTCTGGGCGGCCACACCTCCGCATCGCCGGTGTGGCCCTGAGCTCAGGGCTTGGTGGTGCTGGTGGAGTCGGCCCGGGTGGTGGCGGTTGCCTGCTCTTCGATGGTGAAGCTCTTGGCCACCTGGTCGAACACCGGGACCAGGTCGTTGAGGTTCTCGGACGGGAGGGCCTGGAACACGAGGGACCACAGCCGGTCGGTCTTGAGCAGGAAGTAGTGGACGTGCACGCCCTTCACCGGGCTCGTCTCGGTGACCGGCGTGTAGTACAGGTAGAGCGTGGCCGGCTGGCCGCTCAAGGTGACCGACTGGGGCTCGGTGATCATCTCCAGGCCGTTCAGGGCGCTCTCGACCTCTGCCGACACGGTGGCCGGGTCGACGGTGCGGACCTTCAGCTGGAAGTAGTTCTGGCCCCCGGCCGAGAGGAGGACCCGCTCCTCGCCGTCGGCATCACGCAGGGAGGTCCAGCTCTTCGGGACCTCGACGGTGAAACCGGCCTCGGCGTCGCGGAGGGCGACGACCTCGTCGGCTGCGGCAGTGGTGCTGGTGGTGGAGGGCGAGGCGGCGTCCTTTTCGTCCCTCAGCAGGAAGAAGGCGCCCAGGCCCACGATCACCACGCCCACGAGGAGTGCGATCGCCTTCAGGGGCGACCTTCCCGCCGCCGTGGCGTCGGTCGCCGGGTCGTCGCCACCCGTCATCGGCGGCGGCGGGGGGGGCGGGGGAGGCGGCGGTGGCGTGGGGGGCGAAGCGGGGACCTCGCTGTCGGCGGGGACCGGGTCGCCCGCGCCCTCCGGGTCGTTCCCGGGGTCGGGCTGGCTGGGGTCGGGCCGGTCGGTCACCCCCTCACGCTACCGTGCGCGCCGCCCTGCGGGGGTCGACGCCGGCCCGGGCCCGTGGGATGCTGACCGGGTGACGGGACGGCTCCGGGGGGCTTGTGGTACATGTCGCCTCCGGTGCCGCGATTCGTTGCACATGTGCATTGACCACCTAGCTGTCGAAAGACTATGGTGACTCAGCACCCAAACAGAAGGGGGTTCGAATGGAAGGCGGAGACGCCGTGCTCACTGGCTGGTACATCGGCTTCGTGATCGCACTGGTCGTCATCACGGTGGTCGTGATCCTCGCAGGCATGATCCTGGGCCTGGCCCGGCGGATCGGCGTCCAGGCAGAGGCCATCACGGCCTCGTTGGACGAAGGCCGGATCAACACGCTGCCGCTGTGGGAGGTCGACAAGGTGAACGAGGAGCTCCGGCTCATCGTCCGTGATGCCGAGCAGGCCCGGGCCGCACTCGGAGGTGGCAACTGATGCTGTTCGCCCTGCAATCGGAGCACGTCACCTTCTGGTGGATCACGCTCGGCATGGGTGCCGTCGTGATCGTGGCGGTGATCGTGCTGCTGTCGCTGCTCGTCAGCTTCGTCGACGACATCGACCGCAACCTCAAGGACGTGTGGGACACCGCCACCCGCCTCGCCGCCAACACCGCCACCACCTGGATGCTGCAGCAGACCGTCGCCCGCACCGAGGAGCTCGGGGCCGAGATCGACCGTCACGCTGAGCTCCTCGCCGCCAGGGGAGGTCGGGGCCGATGACCCTGCGCATCTTCCTCACCGTCTTGGAGATCGTCCTGTTCGTGGTGGTGCTCGGGTACTTCCTGAACCGGATCACCCGGCAGCTGGTCAGTGTCAACAAGACCCTGGCCAAGATCACCTTCGGCGTCCGCGCCGTCGAGACCCAGTGTCATGTGATCGGCCCCGCCGCCGACCGGATCAACTCCAACCTGGCCTCCGTAGCCGCCGGCCTCGAGGACGCCTCCGTCCGCGTGGAGCGCATCGCTCGCTAGTCTCTCTCCCATGTCCAGCGGGCTCCTCCCTCCGTTCGGAGAGCCCCCTGGGGAACGGGTCGACGACGCCACCGTCCTCTCCGCCTATCTGGGCGGGGCGGACGGTGGCGTCTTCTCCGACCGCTTCCACATCGAGACCACGGTCCTGGTGGTCGGCGGCGACCTGGCCCTCGTCCTCCGGGTCGGGCCCCGCACCTTCCTGCTGCGTGTCGACGTCCCCGACGAGGACCTGCCGGCCCGCAGGGCGGTGGAGGCGGCGATGCGGGAGCACGGGATGACCTTCCTCGACGGCGAGACCCTGCTGGCCGCGCCCGTGGCCATCCAGAAGGTGGGCCTGCGGTTCTCCACCTGGGACCTGTGGGGCGCCCAGATCGACGAGTCCTTCGCCGACCTGCGCACCGCCGCCGCCGGCGAGTACGACGACCTGTTCCCGGAGGGCATCCCCCCGGTGGGCGGCCCGCCCGAGTGACCCTCACCCTGCGGTGACGGCGGTCGCGTCCGGGAGCCACCGGACCGGCCCGCAGGCCGTGGTCTTCGACGTTGACGGGACGCTCGTCGACAGTGAGCGCCACGGCCACCGGGTGGCGTTCAACCTGGCGTTCGAGGAGTTCGGCCTGCCCTACCACTGGGACGAGGTCGCATACGGCGACCTGCTGCGGGTGACGGGCGGGCGCCGGCGCATCGAGGGCTACCTGGCCGAGCAGGGGATGGCCGAGAGCGAACGGGGCCCGCTGGCCGCCGCCCTGCACGAGCGCAAGACGGCGATCATGAAGGAGCTGATCTCCGAGGGGCGGATCGAGGCCCGGCCCGGCGCCAACCGCCTCCTGGCCGAGCTGGCCGGCGCCGGCTGCGCGCTGGCCGTGGCCACCACCGGCAGCCGGGGCTGGGTGGAGCGGGTGCTCGAGAAGTCCACTCCCGGGGTCGACTTCGAGGTGGTCGTCACCGGTGACGAGGTCGGTGCCCGCAAACCCGACCCGGAGGCCTACGTGGTGGCGGTCCGGCGCCTCGGCCTGCCCGCGGGTGCGGTGGTGGCGGTGGAGGACTCGGCCGAGGGCCTGGAGTCGGCGGTGGGCGCCGGCCTGCGCTGCGCCGTGGTGGTCAACGGCTACACCGCCGGCCACGACCTGTCGGCCGCCGGCGTGGTCCTGGACGGCTTCGGCGAGCCCGACCGCCCGGCCCGCGTCGTGGCCGACCCCCGGGCCACGGGGTGCGCCGGCGTGCTCGACCTGGCCACGCTCGGCCGGCTGCTGCACGGCTAATGCTGGGTGTCGGAGAACACCCGGCTCTTCAGGATGTCCTCGGCCTCGAGGCGCACCAGGTCGGCCCTGCCCAGGGTGCCGCCGGCGGAGATGATGCGGGTGGCCTGGCGGAGCCGGGCCCGCTCCAGGGCGTTGCGCACGCTGCGGGCGTTGGCGAAGCGGGGCTGGGTCATGCGCCGGTCCAGGTAGTCCCGGAAGGCCCTCCTGGCGTCGTCGGACAGCTCGTACCGCTGCTCGGCGAGCATGAGGTCGCCGATGGCGACCAGCTCGTCGAGGGAGTAGTCGGGGAAGTGGACGTGGTGGGCGATGCGGCTGCCCATGCCCGGGTTCGACTGGAAGAACGTGTCCATCCTGTCCTTGTAGCCGGCCAGGATCACGACCACGTTCTCGCGCTCCTGCTCCATCATCTGGAGGAGGATCTCGATGGTCTCCTGCCCGTAGTCCCGCTCGTTCTCCTGGCGGTACAGGTAGTAGGCCTCGTCGATGAACAGCACGCCGCCCATGGCCCGCTTGAGCACCTCCTTGGTCTTCGGCGCGGTGTGGCCGATGTACTGGCCCACCAGGTCGTCGCGTGTGACGGCGACGAGGTGGCCCTTGCGCAGGTAGCCGAGGCGGTGGAGCAGCTCGGCCATGCGCAGCGCCACCGTGGTCTTGCCGGTGCCCGGGCTGCCGGTGAACGACATGTGCAGGCTGGGCCGGGTCGACTCGATACCGAACTTGCGGCGGAGCCGGTCGACGAGGAGGAGGTCGCCGATCTCCCGGATCCGGGCCTTGACCGGCTCGAGGCCGACCAGCTCCCTCTCCAGTCGGTCGAGGACCTCCTTGGTGTTGACGGAGGCCTCCTCCTTCCCGATGTCGACGGTGTCCTCGTCGGAGAGGAGGACCTCCGCCCGCTCCTGCTCGCCAGCCTCGTCGCCGCTGCCGGGCCGACCCGAGGAGGGCCCGGAGTTGCGCATGCCGAAGCCGCGCGCCGCACCCTCCTCGGCGTCGCTCATGACCGGTCGCCCTCCTGGTACCGCTGGCCCTTGGGCTGGTTGTGGGCGTAGGCCCTGATGGTGTAGTTCATCTTGCGGTCGTGGACCTCGGTGCGCTCGAGCTGGAAGCCCGGCTCCTCGGCCGGCCGGTTGACGATCACGTCGAAGGCCGTCGTCTGGCGGCAGTGCCGCGGGTCGTAGGCCGTCACCTTGATGTAGTGGTCCGGGTGGGCCTCACGGCACTTCTCGACCTCGACCATGGCGCCGGCGGCGTCATCGAGGTCGAACATCGGGAGGTCCCACATCTCCCAGTAGCTGTTCCGGGGGTGGGGGTCGTCGCTGAACTCCACCGCGAGGGCCCAGCCGTTCTGGAGCGCGTACTCCAGCTGGAGCTGGATCTCCTCGTCGGAGAAGTCGGGGAGGAACGAGAACGTTCCCTGTGTCACTCTCATCGCAGATCCTCTCAAGAGCTCGGGGTGGGGACGGCGTCGGCCGTGTCGGTGGACTCGTAGTTGAAGGAGATGTCGCCCCAGGTGTCGAGGGCGACCTGCAGGGCGGGGCAGCCCCTGGCCAGGTCCTTGAGGATCTGGTCGCCTTCCTTCACGTAGTCGCGGCCCTCGTTGCGGGTCTTGACCATCCCCTCGACGGCAACGCGGTTGGCCTCGGCGCCGGCGGCGATGCCCGACGGGTGGCCGATGGTGCCGCCGCCGAACTGCAGCACGACGTCCTCACCCAGGTAGTCGAGCAGCTGGTGCATCTGGCCGGCGTGGATGCCGCCCGACGCCACCGGCATGGTGCCGGGCATCGAGGCCCACTCCTGGTCGAAGAAGATGCCCTGGGCCCGGTTCTCGGGCACGTAGTCGAGCCGGAGGGTGTCGTAGAAGCCCCGGATCATGGCCGGGTCGCCCTCGAGCTTGCCCACCACGGTGCCGGCGTGGACGTGGTCGACGCCCATCATCCGCACCCACTTGGAGATGACCCGGAAGCTGACGCCGTGGGTCTTCTGGCGGGTGTAGGTGCCGTGGCCGGCGCGGTGCAGGTGGAGGATGCAGCCGTTCCGGCGGGCCCATCTGGCCATCGAGTGGATGGCGGTGTAGCCGACCACCAGGTCGATCATGATGATGACCGAGCCCAGGTCCCTGGCGAACTCGGCCCGCTCGTACATGTCCTCCATGGTGGCGGCGGTCACGTTCATGTAGTGGCCCTTGATCTCGCCGGTCTGCTCCTGGGCCCGCTGGACGCCCTCCATGGTGTAGAGGAAGCGGTCCCGCCAGCGCATGAAGGGCTGGCTGTTGATGTTCTCGTCGTCCTTCACGAAGTCGAGCCCGCCGCGCAGCGCCTCGTAGACCACCCGGCCGTAGTTCTTGGCCGACAGGCCCAGCTTGGGCTTGGTCGTGGCACCCAGCAGGGGACGGCCGAACTTGTTGATGTACTCCCGCTCGATCACGATGCCGTGGGGCGGGCCGTGGTACGTCTTCATCAGGGCGAAGGGGATCCGCATGTCCTCGAGGCGGAGCGCCTTGATGGCCTTGAAGCCGAAGACGTTGCCGATGATCGACGCGGTGAGGTTGGGGATGGACCCCTCCTCGAACAGGTCGATGTTGTAGGCGATGAAGGCGAAGTACTGGTTCTCGCTGCCGGGGACGGCCTCGACCTTGTAGCACTTGGCCTGGTAGCGCTCGTAGTTGGTGAGGCGGTCGGTCCAGACCACCGTCCAGGTGGCGGTGGACGACTCGCCGGCCACGGCGGCGCCGGCCTCCTCGGGCGGCACGCCTTCCTGGGGGGTGATGCGGAAGCAGCAGAGGACGTCGGTCTCCGAAGGGACGTAGTCCGGCTCCCAGTAGCCCATCTTCGCGTAGGGGATCACGCCTGCGCCCCACCGCTTCCTGCCCTCCAGCTGCTGCTGGCCGGCCCTGCCGTTCTCCTCTGCCATTCGGGGCTCCTCCCCTCGTCGTCGCCGCACGGTCTCGTTCATCTCCTCTCCACACTCGCACCCTTCTCATCATCTGTCTATTGACAATCTGGCCACTATCCATCTGGATTTGGTGATGTATGCTGGGACGCGTGACCCTCGGGCAGCTCCGTACCTTCCTGGCCGTGGTCGAGACCGGCTCCGTGCGGGCCGCGGCAGCGCGCCTGGTGGTCAGCCAGCCCGCCGTCTCGTCGGCCCTCGCCACCCTGGCCGCCGAGGTGGGCGTGGCCCTGGTGGCGCGGGACGGGCGGGGCCTGCGCCTCACGCCGGCCGGGACCGCCTTCGCCGGCTACGCCCGCCAGGCCCTGGGCATGCTCGACCAGGCCGTCAACGCCGCCGCCGGCCACGACCACGCCGAGCGGGGCCGGCTCCGCCTGGCCGCCGTCACCACGGCGGGGGAGCGCATCGTCCCCCGGCTGCTGGCCTCGTTCCGCCGGCGCTACCCGGAGGCCGGCGTGGTGCTCGAGGTCGGCAACCGGCGCCGGGTGTGGGACCTGCTCACCAACCGCCAGGTCGACCTGGCCATCGGGGGACGGGCGCCGGCGGGCCAGCCGCTCGAGACCCTCGCCACCCGGCCCAACCTGCTGGTGGTGGTGGCGGCCATCGCCCCCGGCGACGAGCCCGTGCGCCACGTGGGCATCCACGAGCTGGCCCGGGCCACCTGGCTGCTGCGGGAGCCGGGCTCGGGCACCCGGGGGACCACCGAGGAGCTGCTGAGCGACCTCGAGCTCGACCCCCAGGTGCTCACGCTGGGGTCCAACGGCGCCATCCTCGAGAGCGTCCAGGTCGGGCTCGGCATCACCTTGATCTCGCGGGACGCGGTGGCCAATGAGCTCGACGGCGGGAGGCTGCAGGAGTGGCGCCACGGCCGCCTGCCGCTACGGCGGGAATGGCACGTGGTGGGGCGGGCCGGCGAGGAGCTCGATCCCACCGCCATGCTGCTGCTCCGCCACCTGGGCTCGGATCGCGACGGCGGGGAGCCGTTCACCCTGGCCGCCGCCGCCGGCCCGAGCGGTCGAGATGACACGGCCGTGGCCGAACCCTAGGATCAGGTGCGGAAGCACACACGAGGAGGAACCACCATCAGCGCGACCGATCTCAACGCAGTGGCCCGGGCCATGGTGGCCCCCGGCAAGGGGGTCCTGGCCGCCGACGAGAGCTCAGGGACCATCACCAAGCGCTTCGAGGCCATCGGCGTCGAATCGACGTTCGACAGCCGGCGGGACTACCGCCAGGTCCTCCTCACCACGCCGGGGCTGGAGGAGTTCGTCAGCGGCGTCATCCTCTACGACGAGACCCTGCGCCAGTCCACCACCGACGGCGTCCCCTTCCCGAAGCTGCTCGAAGGACTCGGCATCCTCCCCGGCATCAAGGTGGACACCGGCGCCAAGCCCCTGCCGTTCTCGCCCGAGGAGAAGATCACCGAAGGCCTCGACGGCCTGCCCGAGCGGGTGGCCGAGTACGTGTCGCTCGGCGCCAGGTTCGCCAAGTGGCGGGCCGTGATCACCATCGGCGAGGGGATCCCCAGCGACTACTGCATCGAGGCCAACGCCTCGGCCCTGGCCCGCTACGCCTCGATCTGCCAGGAGGGTGGCCTGGTCCCGATCGTCGAGCCCGAGGTCCTGATGGACTGGGAGAACGACCTGGACCTCTGCTACGAGGTGACCAAGAAGGCCCACCTGGCCGTCTTCGCGGCCCTGGCGCTCCACCGCGTCGACCTCGAGGGCATGATCCTCAAGCCCAACATGGTGATCTCGGGCAAGAAGTGCGCCACCCAGGCCGGCGTCGACGAGGTCGCGGCGGCCACCGTGAAGCTCCTCCGTGAGACGGTGCCCGCCGCCGTGCCCGGCATCGCCTTCCTCTCCGGCGGCCAGAGCGCCGAGGTCGCCACCGAGCACCTCAACGCCATGAACAAGCTGGGCCCGCACCCGTGGCAGCTCAGCTTCTCCTACGGCCGGGCCCTGCAGGACCCCGCCCTCACCGCCTGGAAGGGCGAGGCGTCCAACGCCGACGCCGGCCAGGCCGCGCTGTACAGCCGGTCCAAGGCCAACAGCCTGGCCACGGCCGGCGCGTACACGCCGGACTTCGAGACCGCCGGCGCCTGATCCGTCCCGAGCCGCGCCGGTAGCGGGCGCGACCTCCCCGGGTCGCGTCCCTACCGGATCGGCGGGACGTCCACCGTCACCGTGGTCCCCCGGCCCGGCGACGACACCACCGTGACGCGGGCCCCCACCAGGGCGGCCCGCTCCTGCATGCCCACCAGGCCGTAGGCGTGCGGTCGGCCCCGGTCGCGGGGCTGGTCGACCTCGAAGCCGCGCCCGTCGTCGGCCACCACCAGCCGGGTGCCGGCGCCGGTGGCACCCAGCTCCAGGAGGACCTCGGTGGCCTGGGCGTGCTTGGCCACGTTCTGGAGCGCCTCCTGGGCGATCCGGAACAGCGCCGTCTCCACGTGGGCCGGCAGCGGCGGGGCGTCCACCTCCACGGTGACCCGCAGGCCCGGCACCGAGCCGGCCAGGCTCTCGAGCCCGGGGCCGAGGCCGAGGTCGTCGAGCACGGCCGGGCGCAGGCCCACGATGGTGCGCCGGGCCTCCTCCAGGGCGGCGGCGGCCAGCTCCTTGGACGCGGCCAGCTCGCTGGTCACGACCTCGGGGCTGCGGGGGGCGGCCTCCTCGGCCGCCGACAGGTGGTACCAGAGGCTGACCAGACGCTGGCTGATGCCGTCGTGGATGTCGGCCGCCACCCGGCGCCGCTCCAGCTCCTGCAGCTCGATGGTGCGGGCCGCGAACTGCTCGAGCTCGGCCTCCCGGTCGGCCAGGCGGGAGTAGAGCCGGGCGTTCTCCACGATGCCGCCCAGCAGGCCGGCCACGTCGGAGAGCACGGCCAGCTCCTCCTCCGAGTGCTCCCGCCGGGCCTTGGAGTGGACGTTGACCACGCCGACCACGCGCCGGCCCCGGCCCATCATGGGCAGGGACACGAGCGAGGCGTAGTCCTCGCCCCGCAGGGCCGGGATGTACTTGTAGCGGGGCTCGGCCCACTTGTCGTCGACCACGAGGTGCTCGGCGTGCTCGGCCACCCAGCCGGCCACCCCCTCGCCGATGGCCAGCTCGATGGTGCCGGCAAGCTCGTCGAACGGCGGGGTGGCCCCGGCCAGCACCAGGCAGCCCCGCTCCTCGTCCACCAGGTGGAGGAAGCACACGTCGGCGCCGTGGGCCTCGATGATCAGGGCGGCGACCCGGCGCACGACCTCTCGCAGGTCGAGGTCCTCGGCGCCGACCTCGATGATCCGGCGCAGCAGCGTGTCCCACGCCGGCCTGCGGGCCCCGTCGCCGGGGACGGCTGCGGGTCCGGTCAGTGGAACAGCCCCTCCCGCAGCGCGGCGGCGATGGCCTGGGCCCGGTCGGCCACGCCCAGCTTGCGGTAGATCGACCGGGCATGGGTCTTCACCGTCTCCTCGCCCATGAGCAGGCGGCGGGCCACGGCCCGGTGCGACAGGCCCCGCACCATCTGCTCCAGCACCTCGCTCTCGCGGTGGGTGAGGCCGAGGTGGGCGCCGGTCCAGTACTCGCCGCTGTGCAGGCGGGCCGCCGACAGGGCCACCCGCCCCACCAGGGCGGGGTCGATGGCGATCTCGCCGTCCATCACCCGCTCGAGGTGGCCCACCAGCTCCAGCCCGGTGACCCGCTTCAGCAGGAAGCCCGAGGCCCCGGCCCGGAGGGCCTGGAACAGGTACTGCTCGTCCTCGTAGACGGTGAGGAACACCACCCGGACGTGCGGGAACCGGCCCAGCAGCTCCCGGCACAGGTCGAGGCCGCTGGCGCCCTTGAGGCGCACGTCGACCAGGACGACGTCGGGGTCGACCCTCCGCACCAGGTCGGCGGCCTCGGCCGCCTCGGTGACCTGGCCGGCGATCTCGACCCGGTGGGCGTGGGGGCGCAGCATGGCGGCCAGCCCGTCGAGCACCATCTGGTGGTCGTCGACCAGCACGGTCCGGATCGGCGCGACCGCGCCCTCGTGCTCGGCCGCGTCCACCACCACACGCCATGGTACCCAGGGCTCCCACCCGAACCCCTCCCCGGGTCCCCCGCGCGGGGGAGGATCCGCACCGGTCACCCGCGTAGAGTGGTTCGATCATGGCTTCTGCATCCGCGCCCGCCACCGAGCGGTTCAACATCATCCCCTCGGTCCTTCCCGCCGACTACGCCCGCCTGGGCGAGGAGCTGCAGGCGCTGGAGAAGGCGGGGGTCGACAGGGTGCAGTGGGACGTGATGGACGGCGTCTTCGTGCCCAACCTCACCTTCGGCCCCGACGTGATCAAGTCGGTGCGGTCCTGGGTGGACACCCCCTTCGAGGCCCACCTCATGGTGGTGAACCCCGACACCATGCTGGACAAGTGGGTGGAGGCCGGCTGCGAGATGGTCATCGTCCATGCCGAGACCTGCACGCACCTGCACCGCACCCTGGCGTCCATCCGCGAGCTGGGCGCCAAGCCGGCCGTGGCCCTCAACCCGGCCACGCCCGTCGAGGCCGTCAAGCACGTGGTGGACCTGCTCGACCTGCTCCTGGTGATGACGGTGAACCCCGGCTTCGGTGGCCAGGCCTACATCGCCACCATGGAGCCCAAGATCGCCGAGGCCGCGGCCCTGCTGCGCACCGCCGACCACTACGTGGAGCTCGAGGTGGACGGCGGCATCGGGCCCGACACCATCGCCGGCGCGGCCAAGGCCGGCGCCCGGGCCCTCATCGCCGGCAGTGCCCTGTACAAGGATCCCGAGGGCCTCGAGCACGCCGTGAGCGACCTGCGGGCCCGCGCCCGGGCCGCCTGCCCCGGCGTCGAGTAGCCCGAAGCACCCGTCCCGCCCGCCGCCCGCCGCCCGCCCCCCAGCCCCACCGAGGACCCGATGCCCGACAAGCAGATTGCGATCCAACGAGCCTGGCAGCGCGACAACGGGTCGGCCCGCGGGCGCCCCGCCATGCTGGCCATCGCCGGCGACAGCGCCGCCGGCAAGACCACGCTCACCAGGGGCCTGGTGGACGCGCTCGGGGCCGCGCACTGCACGTCGATCTGCACCGACCACTACCACCGCTACGACCGCGAGGAGCGAAAGGGCAAGCCCTTCACGCCGCTGCACCCCGACTGCAACTACGTGGAGGTCATGGAGCAGCACCTCCAGCTGGTGGCCCTGGGCCAGCCCATCCTGCAGCCGGTCTACAGCCACAAGGACGGCACGCTGGCCCGGCCCATCCTCATCGAGCCGGCCGAGTACGTGATCATCGAGGGCCTGCTGCCCCTGCACTCCAAGCTCTCCCGGGCCTGCTTCGACGTCGGCGTGTACCTCGACCCGCCCGAGGAGATCCGCTACGACTGGAAGATCAAGCGCGACACCACCAAGCGGGGCTACACCGAGGAGCAGGTGCGGGCCGACCTCGACAAGCGCGAGCCCGAGTCGGCCGAGTTCA
>JBQTJJ010000131.1:0-8332 GCA_052387235.1 Actinomycetota bacterium | reverse complement strand
CCCGGCCCGCCAGCAGCTCCTGCACCCGCACCGAGGCCAGGGCCAGCGCCTCGGCGCCGGCCGCGTCGATCTCGGCCGCCACCTCGATGCGGTCCCGCACCTTGCCGTTGACCTGCACCACCAGCGTCACGGTGTCCTGGCGGGTCATCCCGGCGTCGGCGGTGGGCCAGGGCTGGCCGTGGACCAGGCCGCCCCGCCGGCGCTCCCACAGCTCGGCCGCCAGGTGGGGCGTCATGGGGGCCATCAGCAGCAGCATGGTGTCGACGGCGAAGTCGGTGGTGCCGTCCCGGTACAGCTGGTTCGTGAACTCCATCAGGGCGGCCACGGCGGTGTTGTAGGACCAGCGCTCGTAGTCGTCGCTCACCTTGTCGATCAGGCGGTGGGCGGCCCGGTCCACCGCCTCGGGGGCGGCGGCCGGCCCCGGCCCGTCGCCCAGGGCCAGGCGCCACACCCGCTTGAGGAAGCGGGAGCAGCCCTCGATCAGCTCCTCGGTCTGCTCGGTCCAGTCCACGTCGTCGGCGGGCGGGCCCACGAACAGGTGGTAGAGGCGCAGGGCGTCGGCGCCCACGGTGTCGAAGTACTTCGCCGGCGCCACCAGGTTGCCCCTGGACTTGGACATCTTGGAGCCGCCCATGCGGATCATGCCCTGGGTGAACAACCGCTTGAACGGCTCCCGCAGCCCGGCCGGCGCCAGCCCCACGTCGGCCAGGGCCTTGGTGTAGAAGCGGGCGTACATCAGGTGGAGGATGGCGTGCTCGATCCCGCCGATGTACTGGTCGACCGGCATCCACGCCGCCGCCGCGTCCTTGGAGAAGGGCTCGGTGGTGGCCCACGGGTCGCAGAAGCGCAGGAAGTACCACGACGAGTCCACGAACGTGTCCATGGTGTCGGTCTCCCGCTCGGCCGGAACGCCGCAGGTGGGGCAGGTGGTGACCCGGAAGCCCTCGTGCGCCTTCAGCGGCGACTCCCCGGTGGGCAGCAGCTGGGCGTCGTCGGGCGCCAGCACCGGCAGCTGGTCGTCGGGCACGGCCACGATGCCGTCGGCGGGGCAGTACACGACCGGTATGGGGCAGCCCCAGAACCGCTGGCGGGAGACCAGCCAGTCCCGGAGGCGGTAGTTCACCTTGCGGGTGCCCAGGCCCTGCTGCTCCAGCCAGGCCGTGGCCGCCTCCTTGGCCGCGGGCGTGTCGGCGATGCCGTCCAGCCAGTCGCTGTTGATGCGGGGGCCCTCGCCCGTGTAGGCCTCGCCGTCCCAGCCCTCGGGCGGCTGCACGGTGCGGATGACGGGCAGTCCGTAGGCCTCGGCGAAGTCCCAGTCCCGCTGGTCCTCGCCCGGCACGGCCATGATGGCGCCGGTGCCGTAGCCCATCAGGACGTAGTCGGCCAGGTACACCGGCACCGGCTCGCCGGTGAACGGGTTGACGACGGAGGAGCCGGTGCTCACGCCCCGCTTCTCCAGCGCCCCCTCGGTGGACATGCGCTCGATCTCCGACTCCCGGCTCACCCGCTCGCGGAACTCGTCCACCGCGGCCCGCTGCTCATCGGTGGTGAGGACGTCCACCATGGGGTGCTCGGGCGCCAGCACGGCGTAGGTCATCCCGAAGCTGGTGTCGGGGCGGGTGGTGAAGACCCGCAGCCGCAGCTCGGGCCGGCCCGACACGGGCAGGTCGAACTCGGCGCCCTCGGACCGGCCGATCCAGTTGCGCTGCATGGTCTTCACCCGCTCGGGCCACTCCAGCCCGTCCAGGCCCTCCAGCAGCTCGTCGGCGTAGTGCGTGATGGACAGGAACCACTGCTCGAGGTCCCGCTTGGTGACCGTGTCGCCCGAGCGCTCGCACGTGCCGTCGGCCAGGACCTGCTCGTTGGCCAGCACCGTCTGGCAGCCCGGGCACCAGTTGACGGGGGCGTTGGCCCGGTAGGCCAGGCCGGCGGCCCGGAACCGGTTGAAGATCACCTGGTTCCAGCGGATGTACTCGGGGTCGTGGCTGCGGATCTCCCGGCGCCAGTCGTACATGGCGCCCAGGCGCAGCATGGACGCCTTCAGCTCCTTGATGCGCGCGTCGGTGAACTGCCGGGGGTGCACGCCGGTCTTGATGGCGGCGTTCTCGGCCGGCAGGCCGAAGCTGTCGAAGCCCATCGGGGACAGCACGGCGTCGCCCCGCATGGTGCGGTGGCGCACGATCAGGTCGCCGAAGGTGTAGTTGCGCACGTGGCCCTGGTGGGCCGGGCCGCTCGGGTACGGGTACATGGACAGCACGTAGAAGGGCGGCCTTGGGTCGCCGTTGTCGACCTGGTAGGTGCCCTCGTCGGCCCACCGCCGCTGCCACTTCTCCTCGACCGCCTGGGGGTCGTAGGGCTCTGCCATGCCGGGGATGGTAGTGGCCGGGGAATGTCGCACCCCCGGGCTATCATGGGAACGTGTGTTCGGTGTGCGAACGTTGGGCGAATGAGCCCGCAGAAGGTCCTGCTAGCCTGCCGGCGTTCGGGCCTGTAGCTCAGCCTGGTAGAGCACCTGCATGGCATGCAGGGGGCCGCGGGTTCAAGTCCCGCCAGGTCCACCGAACGCTTGACGTTCAAACCACGGTCAAAAGAAGCCCGGCGATACGCCCCCGGCCCCCCGGCCGGGGCGATTGGCGTCCCGGCCAGGCCGCAGCACCAGGACCTGTCCCAGCCCGGCATCACCCGAGCCGTTCTCCTCGATTCCATCGCCGTCCTTGCCACTGTCGTCGAAGTCGAGCACCGCCTCGGCCGTCCCTACGACCACTTCCGGCCCGTCCGCCCCCTCCTCTCCGAGCAGCCAGGCGAAGCCCTCGGTGTACCCCACCCGGACCACCCCGTCCGGCCCCACGTACACCTCGGTGTACAGCACCTGGTTCAGCAACCGTCGGACTTGCTCCGTCGCGCCACCTCCACTCGACGGCACCAGAAGGGACGATGTTCCAACCCGGCCACGTCCCGATCCGGCGGGGCCGCCGCCCTGCCGACCTCCCGGACTTCCTCGTTACAGGTCGAGTTCCACGCCGACGAGATCGATCGACCCATCGGGTGCAAGGACCCCGTACAGGGCAGCAGCATGGACGAGCCGTCCTGTTGCGACCAGTAACCGCGCCGCAGGGACGCCCTCGACGACCTCGGGCAAAGCATCGAAGTCCGTGGCGAAGCGCTCTACGAACGTCGGTAGGTCGATGACGAGGAAGTCCGTGGCCGAGGGCTCGCCGTGCTCGCCACGATCGGAGCCGAGCTGCCTGTCGAGGTCATCGAAGAAGACCGGAGAGACGCGTACGGTCCGCCGATCAGTGGCCATCGCCCTTCGGCGACACCAGGCCGCGCTGTTCGAGCAACGCCCTGCCCTTGGCGCGGACTCGCGCCAAGAACTCCGGCGACAGACGCTCGAGGTCTGTGACGACCCCTTCGTTGATCACCCGGTGACGCTCATCGGGCGTCAGCCGCTCCAGTTCGGCAGCGGTCCACACCTTGTCGTCAGTCACGGCTAGGAGGGTACCGCCGGACTCCTCCCGCGGGGAGGATCACCGCGGCTGCCGGGGTGACGGGGGTTCGAGAAAGCCTGCGCCACCTCCACCGAACGCAGGCCGTCCGAGGTTTCACCCTCGGCGGTCTCGTTTCCGGCGAGGGTGCTTCACCATCACCCGCAAGCTCCCGCCCTCTGCCGACGGGTCGGCGCGGCTCCGTTTCGTGTTCAGCGTCCAGATGGCGGTTCGGGACCGGCCGCTCCTCGAGGACCTCCGTTCCTTCCTGGGGTGCGGCTCGATATCCGACCGCCCGCCGGGTCGCACAGGCTGGCAACCGACGAGCACGCTGTTCGCGGTCGAGGGGTGCGACCGGCCCCGCAAGGCCCACGGGCTGTGCCGGCACCACCTCTACCGCCGGCTCGGGGTGTGAGGGCTACCGGCCGCCGGCGGCGGCCTCGGCCTCGTCCTCCCACTCCACCCTGGGGGCGTCGGACCACAGGCGCTCCAGGTCGTAGTAACGGCGGACCTCGTCCAGGAACACGTGCACCACGAAGTCGCCGTAGTCGAGGAGGACCCAGCGGGCGTCGTCGAGGCCCTCCACCCGGAGCGGGCGGGGCCCGCACTCCGCCGCCACCTTGTCCTCCACCTCCTCGGCGATGGTGCGGACCTGGCGGGGGTTGGCGCCGCTGGTGATGACGAAGGCGTCGGTGATGGCCAGCACCGCCCCCACCTCCAGGATCACCGGGTCCTCGCCCTTCTTGGCCGCTGCCGCCCGGGCTGCGACCACCGTCTGTTGCCGGATGTCCTGAGGCGTCACTCGGTGCTGAAGTCCTTTCCGACGATGATCGTCACGTCCACCACGTCGAGGGGCCGACGGCTGAACACCAACTCTCCCACCCCGAGCGCGGTGCGGACCCGTTCGGCCGCGGCCTGCTCGTCCCGGTCGTAGAACACGACCTCGGTCGTCTCCCGGTCGAACGTGGAGGCGTTGCCCGTGAGGCGCACGTCGAAGCCGGCGCCGAGCTTGCTGCGCACGGCGTCGGCCAGGCCGACCGCGCCCGTGCCGTTGAGGATCTGGATGCGGGGCCGGGTGGTGAGGCCGGACTTCGCCGCCGACGGGAAGATCTCCACCACCAGCCTCGTCATCTCCCCGGTCCGGACGCGGTACAGCTCGCCCTCCACCGAGGCGGTGCCGAACGCCTCCACCGGGAGGACCCGGGTCCGCACGTTCCCCGCCAGCAGGGCGTCGAAGGCCCGGGCGAGGGAGGGCGGGCTGGTGGGTGCGGCGTCGGGCCGCTCGCGCGCCGCGCCCAGCCACGAGTCGAAGAAGGCCTGGTGCCGGGCCAGGCGGGCCAGGTCGGTCCCCTGGCCCTTGACGGACAGGAACCGGGGTGCGTCCTCGGGCGTGACCGTGACCGTGCCGGCCTGGTAGAGGACCTGGACCCGCCCGCCGGGGTCGACCTGCTCGACCCGCTCGGGCACGTCGACCTGGAGCGGCCCCACCGGGGAGAGCAGGGCGGTGAGGGCGGCGTCGTCGACGACGACGGCCCCGTCCACGGTGGCGCCGAGCAGGTTCTCGACGGTGGCGTGGAGGCGGGCCTCGCCCCCCAGCTCGAGCGAGCGCGACACCGGCTCCAGCCCCAGGGAGACCACCTCGGTCATGGTGCCGGGCGGGATCAGCAGCAGGTTGCCGCCCCCGCCCGGGCCCGGGATGAACACGGTGAGCGAGGAGGCCCGCCCCGATGCGTCCCTCTGGGCCACCAGCACGGGCGGGGCCAGGGCGGCGGCCGCGGCGGGGCCGCCGCTGCGGTCCTCGTCCCCGTCCCCGCCGCCGCCGCCCACCGAGACCACGACGCCGACCACCCCCAGGATCGCCACCACCGCAGTGGCGAGGCCGAGGTACCGGATGCGGCGCTGGCGCCGCCGCCGGCGCCGCTGCTGGGCCCGGCCCATCCCGCGCGATTCGGGCAGCGGGATGGGTTCCAGGTCGAACGGATCGGCGAGCTCGGCCGTGTCGGTGCTTCGACCCGTCATCTTTCAACCAGCGTACAGACCACGGCGGCGGATCTGGCGCAGGGCGGCGGGCGGGACCAGGACGTCGAGGGGGCGGCCGGCGGCGGCCCGGGCCCGCAGGTCGCGGCTGGACACGTCCAGGGCGGGAACTGCCACCGCCACCGCCCGCCACGGGGCAGCCGGGAGGGCGGCCGGCGTGCCGGGGCGGGCCACCACGGCCAGGGTGACCAGCCGGCACAGGTCGCCGTGCCGCTCCCAGGTGTGCAGGTCGCCCACCAGATCGGAGCCCACCACCAAGAACAGCTCGGCGCCGGGATGGGCGCCGGCCAGCTCGGCCGCGGTGTCGGCCATGTAGGACGGGCCGCCCCGGTCGATCTCGAGGCGGCTGGCCTCCAGGCCCTCGACCTCGGCCACCGCCGCCTCCACCACGGCCAGGCGGTCCTCGGCCGGCGTGACCGCCCTGGTCCCGGTCTTCTGCCACGGCTGGTTGGCCACCATCAGCAGCATCCGGTCGAGGCCGAGGGAGGCCCGCACCTCCACCGCCACCGCCAGGTGGCCGATGTGGACCGGGTCGAAGGTCCCCCCCAGGACGCCGATGCGCAGCGGAGGCACCGATCGAGCCTACGGCCCCGGTACCGTGCGCCGGTGCCCGACGCCGCGCTGCCGGAGGGGGTGTCGGGCCGCTGCGACGCCCGGTTCTCGGCCGTGGCCGGCGTGCTGGCCGGGCAGCTGGAGCGGGGCGAGCACCACGGCGCCGCCGTCGCCGTGCGCCACCGGGGCGCCCCCGTCGTCGACATCTGGGGGGGCTCCTTCGCCGAGAACACGCTGGCGGTGTCGTTCTCCACCACCAAGGGGGTGGTGGCCACCGCCGTGCACATGGCGCTGGAGCGGGCCGGCGTCGGGCTCGACACCCCGGTGGCCGAGGTGTGGCCGGAGTTCGCGCAGGCCGGCAAGGCCGGGGTCACCATCCGCCATGCCCTGTGCCACGAGGCCGGGATCCCCCAGATCCGCACCGAGGTCGACAGTGTCTGGGACCTGGCCGGCTGGGACGCCATGGTGGCCATGGTCGAGGGGCTGGCGCCGCTGTGGGCGCCGGGCTCGGCCAACGGCTACCACGCCGTCACCTGGGGCTGGCTGGCCGGCGAGCTGGTGGAGCGGCTGGACGGCCGGCCCCTGGTGCGGTTCCTGGCCGAGGAGGTGGGCGGCCCCCTCGGCCTCGACGGCTGCTTCGTGGGGACGCCGCCCGACGAGGAGCACCGGCTGGCGCCGGTCTTCCTCTCCCCCGCCTACCGGGAGATGCCGCCGCTGGAGCAGCTGCTCCCCCCCGACTCCATCCCCCTTCGGGCCCTCAGCCCCCGGGGCGACATCGTGGAGTACGTGAACAGCGAGGCGGGCCGGCGGTCCTGCGTGCCCGCCGTCACGGGCGCCTTCACGGCCCGCTCGCTGGCCACCGTCTACGCCGCCCTGGAGCGGGGCGGGGCGATCGGCGGCGTGCGCCTCCTCGGCCCGGACGCGCTGGCGGCGGCGGTCACGGTCCAGAACACCCGGGCCGACCTGGTGCTGTTCGTCCCCGTGGGCTGGCGCCTCGGCTTCATGACCATGGGCCCGGTGTCGGGACTGGCCGTGGGCGACACCGCCGGCGCCTGGGGCCACGCCGGCCTGGGCGGGTCGATGGCCATGGCCGACCCCGCCTCCGCCCTGGCGGTCGCCGTCACCCTCGACCGCCTCGAGCTCGACCTCCTGGGCGACAAGCGGGCCCGCGCCGTCGTCCACGCCGCCGCAACCGCCGCTTTCGAGTAAATAGCTCGCCAAATTGGCGAGCTATTTACTCGGGAGTGGGGTTCACCGACCGGCGAGGCGTGCGACCACGGGGGCGAACGACCGCATGGCGTCGCCGGGGACGGCCCAGTAGGAGAACCCGAACTCCTCCCGCCGGCGCTGGAGGCTCTCGCAGATCTCGTCGACGGTCCCGACCAGGGCGACCGGGACCTCGAGCGCCTCCTCCGGGGTGATCCCGAAGCCGGGGGCGACGGCGGCGGCGGTGGCCCGCCGGTCCACGCCGACCAGGCAGTAGGCGGTGTTGCAGTGCAGCTCCAGCTGGTCGAAGCGCTCGCCGGCCTCCTCCCTGACCCAGGCCACCCGCTTTACGAACTCCCCAGCCAGCGAGGACCGGGCCGTCTCGGGGCCCACCGCGCCGGCGGCAAGGCTCATGTTGAAGCCAACGATGTCGGCCTCCCGGGCGGCCAGGCGCAGCACCCGCCGGCTGCCCCCGGCCACCATGAGCGGCGGGTGGGGCCGCTGCACGGGCAGGGGCCAGCCCGGGGCGCCGTCGAGGCAGTAGTGGCGCCCGGCGAAGGTGGTGGGCCCGTCCGACCACAGGCGCTTCACGACCTCGACGGCCTCCTCCAGCCGTTCCACCCGGGTGCCGGGTGGGTCGAAGGCGAGGCCGTGGCGGTCGTAATCGGCCCTGAGCCAGCCCGCGCCCATCCCGACCTCGACCCGCCCCTCCGACACCAGGTCGAGGGTGGCCATCTCCTTGGCCAGGACGGCGGGGTGGCGGTAGTCGTTGTCGAAGACCAGGGCCCCGATCCGGAGGGACGAGGTGGCGGCGGCGGCGGCGGTGAGGCCCACCAGCGGGCCCCACTGGTCCTCGAAGTGGTCGGGCATCCACAGCGAGGCGTAGCCGAGGTCCTCGGCCTGCCTGGCCCGGTCCCGCCACGTGCGGGCGTCCGGCGCCGACGCCACCTGGACCCCGAAGCGGAACGGACGTGCGCCCATCGCCGCACCCTATGGCCTGCGCCCGCCCCGATCAGGGCGGGCTCCGAGTGGCGGATCCCTTAGGGCCTGCG
>JBQTJJ010000130.1:0-9192 GCA_052387235.1 Actinomycetota bacterium | reverse complement strand
GGGCCGGCCCGAGGATCCCGGACGAGTCCACGATGCGGGGCAGCACCGAGGCCGGGATGCGCAGGGCGTCGAGCACGGCCGGGTCCCAGCCCGACCCGTCGCCGGTCATGAGCCCGGTCACGCCGGCATTGGTGGCGTCGGTGACGTGCAGGGCCCCGCCGGACAGGGTCCAGGCCAGCCAGGCGTCCACCGTCCCGAAGCACAGGTCGCGGCTGCGGTCGGGGTCGGCCATGTCGAGCAGCACGGCCAGCTTGGTGGCCGAGGCGTTGGGCGCGAGCCGCACGCCCTGCTCCCGCAGCGTGAGGCACATGGCCGCCGTGCGCAGGTCCTGCCAGCCGATGCCCGGGCCCACCGGCTCCCCGCTGGCCCGGTCCCACACGATGGTGGACGCCCGCTGGCTGGCGATGCCGACGGCCTGGACGTCGCCGCCCTCGTCGCACGCCAGCCCGGCCACCTCCAGGGCGGCGGCGGCCAGCTGCGCCGGGTCGAACTCCACGAAGCCGGGGTTGGGCGTGGACACGGTGACGGGGCGACGGTGCTCGGCGCCCACCGAGCCGTCCGGGCGCACCAGGGCGGCCCGGACGCTGGTGGTGCCGGCGTCGACGACGAGGACGTTCACCGCCGGCCCCCGGTCACGAACCGGCCTGGTCCGGCTCCCCGTCGCCCTGCCCGCCGGCCGGCCCGGCGCCGATGCGGCGCGACTCGGCCGCCTCCCGGCGCATGGCCACGTACCCGCCCACCACCGCCACCGAGACCACGATCTGGCCCAGCAGGAGCAGGGTGACCACGAGGGGCACGGTGAGGCCGTCGTCGAAGACGGCCCGGACGAGGGAGAGGGCGGCCAGGGCCACGAAGGCGGCGCCGGCGGCGGCGGCGGCGTGGAGCAGCGGGGCGTCGGGCCGGCGGGTGGCGGCCCGGTACCCGCCCAGGGCGAAGCCGGTGAGCACGGCCAGCAGGGGGACGACCCACAGGTACGATTCCTGGCCCTCGAGGTCGCCGTCCTTCAGGAGGCGCACGACGATGGTGGGGGGCAGGGTGACGAGCACGGCCAGCACCGCGCCGTCGGCCGCGGCCCGCCAGTCCACCCGCCGGCGCCTCATGGCCACGCCGGCGCCCCCCAGGGCGACGGCAGGCCCAGCTTGCCGGGGTTGAGGATCCCGTTCGGGTCGAGGGCGGCCTTCACCGACGCCAGCACGTCGAAGGCCGGCCCGAGGGCGCCGGCCAGGAAGCGGCCCCGGTTGAGCCCCACGCCGTGGTGGTGGCTCAGGGCCCCGCCCGCCCCCAGCACGGCGGCGGTGACGGCGTCCCATGCCTCGACGTAGTAGGCGTCCCCGTCGGCGGGGTCGTCCCGCCTGCCGGCGAAGGTGAGGTAGAGGCAGGCGCCGTCGGCGTAGGCGTGGGACTGGTGGGCCGACGCCACCAGCGTGCCGGGCACGGCGCTCAGCGCGGCCACGGCCCGGGCGTAGACGTCGGGGAGGGCGGACCAGGCCGCCGCCACCTCGCACGTGTCCACCACGATGCCGGCGGCCAGCAGGGCGTGGAGGGCCGACACGTCGTCGCGGCCGGCCAGCCAGTGGTCCACCAGGCCGTCGTCCAGGCGCTCGGCGCCGGCGCACTCCTCGCCCACCACGTGCAGCACGGCGTCGGCCAGGCGGGGCTCGGCCTCGTCCAGGACGACGAGAAGGCACCGGTCGTCGATCGAGTACCCGCGGCGCGTCTCGATCTCGTCGTAGAGGCGCAGCACCGCCGGCGTGGCTCCCCGCCGCAGGATGCGCCGGCAGGCCTCCAGCCCCTCGGCGAACGAGGCGAAGCCGAACGCGGCCCGGCGCTCCGCCGGGGGCGCGGGGGCGACCCGGAGCACGGCCTCGGTGATGACGCCGAGGGTGCCCTCGCTGCCGACGAACAGCTGGGTGAGGTCGGGACCGGTGGCCTCACGGGGCGCCCGGCCTCCGGTGCGCACCAGCCGGCCGCCGGCCAGCGCCACCTCCAGGCCGACCACCATGTCCTCGATCTTGCCGTACCTGGTGGAGTACTGGCCGGCGGACCGGCACGCCAGCCACCCGCCCACGGTGGAGATGGCGATCGACTGGGGCCGGTGGCCCAGGGTGAGGCCGTACTGGTCACGCAGCTCGGCCTCGAAGGCGGCCCCGTTGGTGCCGGCCCGCACGGTGACGAGGAGGGAGGCCTCGTCCACCGCCACGATGCCGGCCAGGCCGCACAGGTCGAGGGCGACGCCCCCGAACACCGGGACGCTCCCGCCGCACACGCCGCTGCGTCCGGCGGTGGGCGTGACCGGCACGCCGGCGTGGTCGCAGGCACCCAGCACCGAGGCCACCTCGGCGGCCGAGGTGGGACGGGCCACCACCGCCGGTAGGGCCGGCACCGCCCCGTCACCGGCCCAGCGCAGGCCCAGCGGCCACCAGTCCCGGCCGTGCCCGGCCCGGTCCCCGTCGCCGGCGTCCACCCGGCAGACGGCGGACAGGCGCTCGAGCAGATCGGCGTCCACCGCCACCCGGGGCCCGGCCAGCCGCTCGGTGGGGGGCGTCACGGCCCGGCCGGGGTGGGGCGCAGCCCGGCTGCGGCCCGCTCCCGGTCGACCGAGGCGGTGTAGGCGGCCACCTCCCGCTCGGCGTCGGCCGCCGTCCACCCCAGCTCGGGCCCGATCAGCCGGGCCACGTCGGGGGCGGCGGCCACCGAGGCGTCGCGCGCCAGGATCCGGGCCCGGGTCCGCCGGCTCAGCACGTCGTCCAGGGTGGTGGCCATCTCGGCCCGCACCGCGTGCACGGCCTCGGCCCGCAGGTAGGGCAGGCCGGCCACCAGGGGCAGGCCCAGGCCGGCGTCGCCCGCCACCAGCCGGGCCACGGCGGGGGCGTCGGCGCCGTGCCGGCTACGCAGGTGCTCGGCGGCGGGGTCCGGGCCGGCGCCCACCCAGGGCCCGCGGCCGGCGCCGTGCAGCCGCAGGGCCCGGGTGGGGCCGCGCCGGGGGCCGGCGCCCAGCACCCGCACCGCCTCGTCGACGGCGTCGGCGGCCATGCGCCGGTAGGTGGTGAGCTTGCCGCCGGTGACGGTGACCACCGAGCCCGGACCGGTGGTGACCCGGTGGCGACGGGACAGGTCGGCGGTGCGGCGGGAGCGGGCCCGGTCGAGGAGCGGGCGCAGGCCGGCCCACGTGCCCACCACGTCAGCCTCGGTCAGGGGCTGGGCCAGGACGGCGTTGGCGGCCCCGAGCAGGTAGGCCACGTCGTCGGGCGTGCACTGCGGGTCGTCGAGGGGCCCGGCGTACTCCGTGTCGGTGGTGCCGAGGTAGACCCGCTCGCCCCACGGGACCACGAAGATCGAGCGCCGGTCCCCGGGCACGGGCAGCACGGCTGCGTGCTCGCATGGAAGCCGGCGCCGCTCCACCGTGACGTGGATGCCCTTGGCCGGGCGCAGGCTGGGCGCCGAGGCGGGGGAGTCGAGGGCCGCCACCCGGTCGGCCCACACGCCGCCGGCGTTGACGACCACCCCGGCCCGGACCTCGCTCCCGTCGGCGAGGACGGCGCCGCGCACCCGGCCGGTGCCGTCCTTCAGCAGCGACGCCACCCCGAGGTGGTTGACGGCCACCGCCCCCCGGTCGACGGCCGTGCGCACCACGGCCAGGGTGAGGCGGGCGTCGTCGGCCCAGGCGTCGGGGTAGGCGAAACCGGCCGCCACCAGCTCCCCCCGCAGGGTGGGAAGCGCCGCCTGCACCTGGGCCGGCGTCAGCCGGTGGTGGCGGCGCCCGATGCGCAGTCCCCCGCTCAGGTCGTAGCCCCACAGGGCGGTGGAGTAGCCGCGGGCCACGGCCGAGCTCACCACCCCGCCCGCGCCCAGCAGGGGGATGACGAAGTCGAGGGGGCGTACCAGGTGGGGCGCGTTGGCCAGGAGGCGCTGGCGCTCGGCCAGGTTCTCCCGCACCAGGCGGAACTCGCGCTGCTGCAGGTACCGCAGGCCGCCGTGGACGAGCTTCGAGGACTTGGACGACGTGCCGGAGGCGAAGTCGTCCCGCTCCACCAGGGCGGTGCGCAGGCCCCGGGCGGCGGCGTCGAGGGCCACGCCGGCCCCCGTGATCCCGCCGCCCACCACGAGCACGTCGAAGGCCCCGGTCCCGAGGCGCTCGAGGCCGGCGGCCCGTGTGAACCCGCCGCCGGCGGTCACTCCCGAGCCATGGCCGCGTACGGCGTGCGCAAGCCGTCCCGCAGCGGGACGGGCACCTGGCCGCGGGCCCGTGGGAGGCCGGACAGCAGCCCCGGCAGCGGGCCGGCCGGGTGGGCGTCGGCGAGGCGCGGCACCACGCCCGGGAGGATGACGGCCGCGGCCATCCGCGCATCCTACGGGGGAGGGCCCGGGCCAGTCCGTTAGCGTCGCGGCATGGCGAACCTGTCGGGATCCAGGACCGAGGAGCACCTCCAGCGGGCGTTCGCGGCCGAGAGCGAGGCCAACGGGCGCTTCTTGTACTTCGCCCAGCGGGCGGAGGCCGAGGGCTTCCCGGACATCGCGGCGCTGTTCCGGGCCCTGGCCCAGGGCGAGCACGGCCATGCCGTGGGCCACCTCGACTACCTGGCGGCGGCCGCGGGCGGCGGCGGTCCCACCACCGAGGAGAACCTGAAGGCCGCCATCATCGACGAGACGCGGGAGTACACCGAGGTCTACCCGGCCTACTCCCGGGTGGCCCGGGACGAGGGCTTCGACGACATCGCCGACTGGTTCGAGACGGTGGGCCGGGCCGAGCGCAGCCACGCCGGCCGCCTCACCTCGGGGCTCGAGAGCCTCGGCTGAGCCGGGCCGGCGGGTCCGAACGCCCCGATCGACGCCGGCTCGCGCCCCGGAATGTTCAGGAATGCCCGGGGGGGCGCCGATGTTGTTCATGAGCCAGCGACCCGAACGCCGGAATACCTGCAGCCGGCAACGGGTAGTAGGGACGGAACCGAGCTGCGGCCGTGGGGAGGAGGAGTCGCCCGAATGAACTTGTCCTGGCGCCAGCGGGCGGCCTGTCGCGGCGTGGACCCCGACGTCTTCTACCCCTCCACGGACGAGGAGGCGGAGGAGGCGAAGTCGATCTGCCGCGTCTGCCCGGTACGCGAGTCCTGCCTGGAGTACGCCCTGGCCAACCGGGAGCGCGACGGCGTGTGGGGCGGCGCCACCGAGCGCGAGCGGCGTCGCATCGTCCGCCAGCGGCGCAAGTCGGCCTGAAGCGGCCGCCCCGCCGGCCCCCTCGGCCGGCGAGCGCCGGCGGTACCCTGCGGGCGTGACGACGCTGGCCGAACTGGGGGGCTGGCCGGGGGTCCTGCGCCGGCTGCTGGCCTCGGAGCACCTGAGCGGCGCCGAGGCGGCCGCGGCCCTCTCCGAGGTGCTGGACGGCGCGGCGACGCCGGCCCAGCTGGCCGCGTTCCTGGTGGCGCTGCGGATGAAGGGCGAGACGGCCGAGGAGATGGCGGGCCTGGTCAGGGCCGTGCTGTCCCACGCCGAGCCCGTGGCCGTGGCCGACCCGGGGTCGCTGGTCGACACGTGCGGCACGGGCGGGGACCGCAGCGGGTCCATCAACGTCTCCACCCTGTCGGCCTTCGTGGTGGCCGGCGCCGGCGCCCGGGTGTGCAAGCACGGCAACCGGGCCGCCTCGTCGCAGGCGGGCTCGGCCGACGTCCTGGAGGCACTGGGCGTGGCCGTCGACGTCGGGCCCGACGGTGTGGTGCGGTGCCTGGAGCAGGCCGGCATGGCCTTCTGCTTCGCCCCCCGCTTCCATCCCGCCTTCCGCCACGCCGGGCCCACCCGCAGGGAGCTGGGCGTGCCCACCGCCTTCAACTTCCTCGGCCCGCTGGCCAACCCGGCCCGGCCCGGCCGCCAGGTGGTGGGCGTGAGCGACCCGTCCATGGCCGAGAAGATGCTCGGGGCCCTGGCCGCCAACGGGGCGGTGCGGGCCCTGGTGGTGTTCGGCGACGACGGGCTGGACGAGCTCACCACCACCACCACGTCCACGGTGCTGGAGCTGGTGGACGGCGAGACCCGCCGGTGGTCGGTGGACCCGGCCGCGCTCGGGCTGGCGCCGGCCACCGCCGCCGACCTGCGGGGCGGCGACGCCCGGGCCAACGCGGAGCTGGCCCGCCGGGTGCTCGACGGCTCCCCCGGCCCCCACCGCGACATCGTCCTGCTCAACGCGGCCGCCGGGCTCCTCGTGGCGGGCCTGGCCCCGTCCCTGGCCGAGGGCATGGAGCTGGCGGCGCAGTCGCTGGACGAAGGCCGGGCGGCCGGCGTGCTGGAGCGGCTGGTGGCGTCGTCCACGGCCGAGGCGGCGCCCGTCTCCTGAGTGGGGGAGGGGGCAGGCCCTGGTGGACGGCCGGGGGGGGCTACGCCGTCCGGGCGGCGGGGCGGCCGGGCTCGAAGCGGGGCAGGGCGGGCAACGGGGTGGCGAGCCCGCCCTCGCACTGGTCGAGGCGGACCCGGCCGGCGCTGCGGTCGAGCCATGAGGCCACGCACAGCACCTCGTCGACCAGGTGGCGGGGGAGGGGCGCCCCGGCCGGGTCGGGCTCGGGGAGGGCGAGCGGGAGGGTGCCGGCGGCCCCGCCGGCGGCCACCAGGCGGCCCCGCTCCAGGACGGCCGCCCCCTCGCCCTCGACGTCGAGTGCCACCCGGCCGGCCCGGCGGAGGGTGTCGAGCCGGCGCTGGCGGGCCAGGGCCGAGGCGAGGGCCGCGGCCCGCTCCCGGGCGAGGGCGGCCTCCTCGTAGCGCTGGGCCGCGGCCAGGGCCCGCATGCGGTCCTCGAGCGGCCGGAGCAGGCGGGCCGGGTCGACGGTGAGGCCCTGCACGACCGTGTCGACGATGGAGGGGTAGCGGGCCGCGTCGGCACCGCCGGCGCAGGGGCAGGCGGCCACGCCCAGCTGGGCCGCGGCGCACGGCGCCGGCGCCCGTCCCGGCGACGTGGTGCAGCGCCGGAGCGCGGTGGCGGACTGCACCGCCTCCACCACCAGCCGGGCCGCCCGGGCCGACGGCAGCGGCCCGAGGTAGAGGCAGCCGTCGCCGGCCTTCGGGTTGCGGACGACCGCGAGCCGGGGGAAGCGCTCGTCGAGGGTGAGCTTGACGTAGGTGTAGCGCCGCCAGTCCTTGGCCCGCCGGTTGTAGCGGGGCGACAGCTCGTGGATGAGGCGGACCTCGAGCACCGACGCCTCCAGGTCGCCGCTGCACACGATGTGGTCCACGGCGGCCGTCTCCCGCAGCAGGGCGCCCACTTTGCGCCGCTCGTCGCCGGCGAAGTACGACCGCACCCGCCGGCGCAGGTTCACCGCCTTCCCCACGTAGAGGGTCCGGCCGCCGGCGTCGCGGAACAGGTAGACGCCGGGGCGGCGGGGGAGGTCGGCGACGAGCTTCAGCTTGGCCACCATGGGGTGGCCCTTCACGGTGGGCAGCTCCAGCAGGTCGTCCAGGGCCAGGACGCCGAGGCGGCCGGCCCGCTCCAGCAGGCAGTGGAGGACCTCGCCCGTGGCCAGAGCGTCGTCGAGGGCCCGGTGGGTGGGCTGGTGGCCGACCCGGAAGTGGCGGGAGAGGGTGGAGAGCTTGCAGTTCGGCACCTCGTCGGCCACCAGGCGGCGGGCCAGGGCGCACGTGTCCACCCAGCGGTTGCCCAGGCGGGGCCGCTCGGTGGCGCGCAGGGCGGCGGCGAGGAAGCCGAGGTCGAAGCGGACGTTGTGGCCCACCACCACGGCGTCGCCCAGGAACTCCAGGAACGACGGGAGCACGGCCTCGATGCGGGGCGCGTCCGTGACCATGGCGGTGGTGATGCCGGTGAGGTACGTGATCTCGGGGGGAATGCCCTGGCCGGGATCGACCAGCGTCTGGAACGTGCCGAGGCACCGGCCGCCCCGCAGCTTCACCGCCCCCACCTCGGTGACGGCGGAGCGGCCCGGGGTGCAGCCGGTGGTCTCCAGGTCGACCACCACGAAGGTGACGTCGTGCAGCGGCGTGCCCAGGTCGTCGAAGGAGCGCTGCACCACCGCCACGGCCCGGAACGGTAGGCGAACAGACGTTCGCGCACAAGAACACGTGTTCGCCGGTGCCGGCGGCTTACAGTTCGGGGGTGCCGGACCGCCGCTACCGCTGCGCCGCCTGCGGCAACCTCACCCGCTTCGACGTCACCCTCACCCGCCGCTCCCGCCGCTTCCACCACTACACGGTGGGGGGCGAGCTCACGGTCGAGGACGAGCAGGTGCTGAGCGAGCTGGTCGAGGACGTGTCGTGCCGGTGGTGCGGCAGCGGCAAGGCGGTGGAGCCGCTGGCCGAGGACCAGGGGGCCTGAGCATCACGCCCCCCGCCGGCCCCGCCCCCGACTCGCTGCTGCGGCCGGCGCTGCAGCTGGCCCTGGACGTGGCCCGGATCGGCGCCGCCGCCTCGCCGGCGGCCGAGGTACCGAAGGCCCTGCGGCCCTTCCTCCACTTCGCCAAGATGCCGGAGCACGCGCTGGCGGCGGTGCGCAAGGCCCTCGACGAGGACGACGGCTTCCGGGCGCGGGTGGAGGTGCTGGCCGACGAGGGCGAGCTGGGCCGGGCCGGCTGGCTGTTCGTGGTGCGGCCCCCCGGATGGGAGCAGGAGTACGCCGGCCTGGCCGACGAGGCCCGTGCCGCGGCCGACGCGGCACAGCAGGAACGCGACGAGCGCAGCGCCCGGCGCCGGCTGGCCGCGGCCGAGGAGGCCACCCAGCGGGCCGAGGCCGAGGCGGCGCGCCGGCGCGACGAGGCGGCCCGGGCCACGGCCGAGCTGGCCAGGGAGCGGCGGGAGCGGCGGGCCGCCCAGGACGAGGTCGAGCGCCTGACCCGGCGGGTCGCATCGCTGGAAGCCGAGCGGGACAGCGCCCGCCGGCGGGCGGCCGAGGCCGCGGCCCGTGCCGAGCAGCGGACGGCGGAGCTGGGCGAGCTGACCGCGGAGGTGGAGGCCGCACGCCGGACGCTGGCGGTGGTGACGGCGCGAGCCGAGGTCGAGGCCGGGGCCAGCCGGCTGCAGGAGCCGGCGCCCGGCTCGCCGGCGCAGCCCGCCCCCGCCGCGGCCGGCTCGCCGGCGCCGGCGCGGCGCGCCGCTGCCGTCTCGCCGGCGCCGCCCGCCCCCGCTTCCGCCGGTCGGGCGCCGGCGCCGTCCGGCCCCGCCCCCGCCGCTGCCGGCTCGCCGGCGCCGCCCGCCCCCGCGTCCGCC
>JBQTJJ010000129.1:0-6666 GCA_052387235.1 Actinomycetota bacterium | reverse complement strand
CGGTCGGGCCCGGTGAGAGCGGCGAGGGCGGCGGCGCCGGGGGAGTTGGGGGCCGGGGAGTCGGTGGTGAGGAGCACGAGGGGGAGGTCGGGCCGGCCGGCGTGGAGCACCGCCGCCTTCCCGAGGGCCCGGAAGAGCACGTCGGTGCGCCTAAGGCCGCAGGCAGCGGTGGTGAAGGCGCCGCAGACGTCGAAGGCCCGCTCCCGGCCGCCGGCGTCGAGGGCGAGGAAGCCGATCTCGATCCCGAGACGGGGCAGCTTCACGTCGGGCCGGACATCGGTGAACCCGGCCCGCTCGAGCAGGAGCCCGGCCAGCTCCTTGGCCTGCCGGCCCTCCTGGATGGCCGTCGCCACCAGGTCGCCCTCCCCGCCGGCCGGCGCCAGGGCAGGCAGCCGGACCCGTAGCGGGGCTGGCGACCGCTGCAGCTGCTCGCGCTCGGCCGCGATGCGCTGCTCGGCCCCGGCGACGTAGGCGGGGTCGGTGTCGAAGCCGATGAAGTGGCGCCCGGTGCGGAGGGCGGCGATGGCGGTGGAGCCGGAGCCGAGGAAGGGATCGAGCACCACGTCGCCCTCGTAGGTGTGCAGCCCGATGAGCCGGGCGGGCAGCTCCACCGGGAACGGCGCAGGGTGCCCGACGCGAGTGGCGCTCTCGGGAGGGAGCTCCCACAGGTCGGTGGTGGCCTCGAGGAACTCGTCGCGGGTGATGGTGGTGATGGACGGCAGCCCCATGGACAGGCGCTGCTCGGGCCGGAGGGCCCGGTCGAAGCGACCCTTGCTGGCGATGACGACGCGCTCGGTGACGTCGCGCAGCACCGGGTTGCCGGGCCGCTGGAACGTCCCCCACGCGCATGAGCCGCCGGCGGCCCGGCCCTTCCACCAGACGACCTCCCCCCGCAGGAGCAGGCCGAGATCCTGGAGCACCTGGGTGACGTCGCCGGCCAGCGACCGGTAGGGCCGCCGGCCCAGGTTGGCCACGTTGACGGCGATGCGGCCGCCGGGCTCGAGCACCCGCGTGCACTCCCCGAACACGTCCCGCAGGAGGGCCAGGTACTCGAAGTAGGTGGCAGGGACGCCGCACTCCCCCAGGCTCTGCTCGTACTCCTTGCCGGCGAAGTACGGGGGCGACGTCACCACCAGCGCCACCGAGCCCGACTCCACCGCCGCCATGTCGCGGGCGTCGTGCAGGTGGACCACGTCGAGCCGGCCGGGGCGGACGACGGTGGTGTCGGCCGTCACCTCGGGGGCCACGAACCGCTCGTAGAAGGCGGACGCGTCGTGGCTCTCGCGCCGGGAGGACCCGAAGGCGGCGGTGGCCGTGGGCCGGCGCGCCCGCCCGCCGTTGCGCGCCCGATCGCCCGGCTCCGGCCCACCCATGGTCAGAAGGTAAACGCCGGGCCGCGCGCCGTGTTGGATCTCGTCGGGAGGCAGGGCAGGCTGGTGGGGTGGACGGGGCGTTCCGCCGGGTACAGGCCAAGCTGGTCGATGCCTGGCGGGCGGATCTGGAGGGCTCCACCACCGACCACCTGGTCGTGGCGCTGCCGTCCTACAGCGTCGACGCGGTCCTGCTCTCGCACTACGCCGAGCGTCTGCCTGCCCTCGAGCAGCGCTACCTGGTGTCGATCCTCCTGTTGAAGAACCCGCACACCCGGTTGGCCTACCTGAGCTGCACCTCGCCGCCTGACTACGTGGTGGACGCCTATCTCGACCTGTTGCCCGACGAGATCCGCGACGACGCCCGCCGGCGTCTCACCATCGTCTCGATGGACGATCCCTCGCCCCGCCCGTTGGCCGTCAAGCTGCTGGAGCGCCCGGACCTGCTGGAGCGGCTGCGGGCCCTGGCCGGCGACGGGCCGGCGCTGGTGGAGCCGTGGAACGTCACCGCCAACGAGTGCGACCTCGCCGTCGCCCTCGACATGCCCCTGTACGGGGCGCCGCCCCACCTGTGGTCGTTGTGCACCAAGAGCGGGGGCCGGCGCCTGTTCCGGGACGAGGGCGTGCCCATGGCCCCCGGCGAGGAGGACCTGGCGTGCCTCGACGGCGTCACCAGGGCCATCCTGCGGCTGCGGGCCCACCACCCCCACCTGGCGGGAGCGGTGGTCAAGCTCGACGACAGCGCGTCGGGGGACGGCAACGCCGTCATCGACCTGCACGGGCTGCCGGCGCCCGGTGACCCGGGCGAACGGGACGGGGTCGCCCGGCGCCTGCAGGCCCTGCCCGGGTGGTACGTGGAGACGCTGGCGGCCAACGCCGGCGTGGTGGAGGCCCAGATCACGGGCGACGACTTCCGCAGCCCCAGCGTCCAGCTCACGGTGACGCCCACCGGGGAGGTGCAGGTGCTGTCCACCCACGACCAGGTGCTGGGCGGGCACGCCGGGCAGGTGTACCAGGGCTGCCGCTTCCCGGCCGACCGGGCCTACGCGGGGGAGATCGCCCGCCTCGCTGCCAAGGTGGGGCGCCGGCTGGCGGCCGAGGGGGTCGTGGGGCGGTTGGCGGTGGACTTCGTGGCGGTCCGCAGCGCCGGCCGGTCGGGCTGGGACCTTTTCGCCCTGGAGGTGAACCTGCGCAAGGGCGGGACCACCCACCCCTTCGCCACCGCCCGGCTCCTGCTGGAGGGCACCTACGACAGCGAGGCCGTGGCCTTCACCGGTCCCGACGGCCGGTCCAAGCACTACGTGGCCACGGACAACCTGGTGGACCCGGCGTGGCGCACCCTCGACCCCCGGGCCGTCCTCGACGCCATCGGCGCCGCCGGCCTGGGCTTCGACCGGGACCGGCGCACCGGCGTGGTGCCCCACATGCTGAGCGGCATCCCCATCGACGGCCGGTTCGGGTTCACGGCCATGGCCGACTCCGCAGGCGAGGCCCAGCGGCTCCACGACGAGGTGGGTGCCGTCGTGCACGCGCTGGCCCGAGCCTGAGCGCACCGGCCGGCGCCCGGGCGGCGGTGCATCGGGCCCCAGACGCGACCGTGCCGGCCGGGCGCTGTTGCGCCGGGCCGGCCGGAAGGTTTGCGTCCCGGCCGGAGCCGGGTGGATCGGTCGGCTCGGCTAGGCCGGGCTGGCGTCGCCGGCGTTGCGCCGGCGGGCACCGAGCACCAGGACGGCGCCGAGAGCCAGGAGGGCCAGGGCGATCACGACCATGGAGACGACGCTGGAGCCCGTGCGGGGCAGGGTCTCGGCCAGCACCTGGGGCTGCTCGATGACCTGGGGCAGCACGGCCACGGGGGAGGCCTGCTGGGCCGAGGCGACGCCCGGCATCAGGACCCACGTTGCGATGGCGGTGACAGCGAGTGCCAGCGAGAACCGACGTGTCATTTGGAGAACCCCCACCCTTCGGAGCGACTGGCCTTCATTCTGACGCATAGCGTGGCCTTTGTCGAGTGCATCCGGACATCGGGCACCCAGCGCGGCCGGCGCGGCTAGCGCCCGCGCCGCAGCCGGTCCAGCCAGCCGTCCCCCGACCGCTCCGGTACCGCCCGGAACGTCCGGTTCCTGTCAAGGGCCACGCCGGTGGCGGTGGCGGTGCCCGTCCCGATCCCTTCGAGGCCGTCGGCCGAGGCGACCCGCCAGCCGTCGACCAGGGCCACCGAGACGCTGGCCTCGTCGGGCGCCACGATGGGCTGGCGCAGCACGTCGAGGCGGTAGCCCCCGTCGGTCCGCACCCGTCCGGTAAGCCTCACCTCCACCGTCCGGGTGGACCGGGACGGCACCGACACGAGGGTCGAGTAGACCCGCCGGCCCAGCTCGTTCTCCTGGGCCGCCTCCACCGCCTTCCCGTCGATCGCCATCCCCTCGAGCAGCAGTGGGCTGTACACCGACAGGTACAGGAGGTTCTCCCCGTCGGCGGTCACCGGCTGCTCGGGAACCAGGTGCCCGCCGTACCCGATCACGGCCTTGGGGAGCCCTTCCGCCGGGGCGTCGTTGCGGAGGCTGATCTCCAGCCGGGCCGACACCCTGCCGCTGGAGGGGTCGACGTCGGCCTCGTAGCGGTAGGCGCGGCGGAGGAACCAGTCGATCTTGTTGCCGTTGTAGTTCTGGGTGACGACCCCGAGGAAGTCGCCCCGCACCGGGGGGATGGCGCCGGCCGCCCCGATGTGCTCGAAGAAGCGCTGCTCGGCCGGCCTGGTGCTCGACAGCTGCAGGTGGCGGCCGGCCACGGCCGGTGAGAGGGCGTCGGCGATGGCCCGCGGCGCCGGCAGGGTGGTGCTGGTGAGACGGCCGAACAAGGTGCGCGTCGCCGTGCCGAGGAAGTCCCGGCGCTCGGCCTCGCCCTCCTGGCCGAACTGCACGTACTGCTCGTGGAGGAGGGCGGCCGGCGCGTTCTCGGCCGTGAGCGGGTCGGCCCGGCCCGGTACCTGGATGGGGCCGACCAGCCGCAGGAAGGCGGCGAAGGCGTAGGGGTCCACGCTGATCACGCCGTCGATCTCCGCGCCGCCGGACTGCGGGTACAGCTCCTCGATCACCTGGGCCATGGTGGGGAAGTCGGGCGACAGGTTCACGTTCCAGAACCTGGCCGGGCTGGCGGCGGCGTAGCGGCGGACGTAGTCGGGCGGGCCGCTCAGGGTCCTGGACGCGCCGGCGCCGCCCAGCATCAGCTCCTCGTGCCGGCCGAACCGTCCGAGGGTCAGCCGGCCGTTCTCGGCCACCAGCTCGCCGAAGTTCGCAAGGAGCCCGCCGTTCCCGCGGGTCTCGGCCGGGTTCTGCACGGCCACGAAGTAGCGGCGGGGCTCGTCGGCGCCCAGCAGGGCCGGCGCGTGGCGCAGCGCCAGGACCGCCGTCCGGGTGGTGGACCGGGCCGACCGGACCCGGATCGCCAGCTCGTCCAGGCGGTCCGCCACCGGCGCGACCAGCCAGGGTGAGTCGGCGTCCCCGAGCTCGTCGGCGCTGCGCTCGAGGGAGGCCAAGGCCGACTCCACCGGTCGGCGGACGGCCGCCAGGGCGTCGAGGTCGAAGCCCCCGTTGGTGAGCCGGAGGGTGCTCGGGTCCGCCTCCCTGGCCGCCCGCGCTCCCACCTCCGCCAGCTCGGCGCCCGAGGAGGCCAGGATCTCCAGGGCCTTGGCGTGCTGGCCCACCACCGGCACCGCGAACGCGGGGCGGGCCCACCATGCGCCGATGGAGCCCTCGGCCTCGTCGAAGGCGGCTGCCGCCCGGCCGAACCCGTCCGCCGCCCCATCGCGGTCGGACCGCTCCACCGCGGCGAGGCCCTCGCGCGCCGCCTTCACGCCCTGGTCCACCGACGTGCGGGCGCCCAGGGCCGCGAGGACGGCGGCCACGCTCGACACCAGGGCGAACACGACGAAGCCTGCGGCGGCTCGGCCTGCGGTGCGGCGCACGGGCGCCGGCGCCCGGCCCAGGCCGCTCAGGAGCACCGGGGCGACGATCAACGCCGCCGCCGCGGCCGAGGCACCCGTGGGTTCGGGCCACTCGAGACGCAGTGCGGCCTGGGCCAGCGCACCGCCCGCCAGCGCCTGCAACGCCGGCACCCCCTTCCCCTCGCCGGCGGCAAGGACCGCCGCCACCAGACCCAGCGCGCCGCCGGCCGCCACCGCCGCCTCGGACGAACCGCCGCTGCACAGCACGCCAAAGGCGCCGGCGGCCGCGCACGTGGCGGGGCTTATCCGGGCCGCAGCCAGGACCATGCCGGCGCCCAGCGCCGCCTTTGCCGCCAGGTCCGTGCCCTTGAAGCCGGTGGGTGAAGCGTCGGCGACGACCGCGACGACCGCGCCCACCGCCGCCAGCCCCGGCAGGAGGGCCGCCGGCGCGCCGGCCAGCAGGGGACGGGCGAAGCGGAGGATGCCCGCGCCGAGCACGAAGCCGGCGGCGACGGCGAGGACGGCGAGCAGGTGGGAACCTCCGGGTCGGGCGGCGGAAGGCCTGAGCCTACGTTCGGCTCCGGCGTCGCTCGCCGTCGGGGGGCGTTCCGGCGGTGGCCCGGGAGCGTGCGCCCCGGGCCGTATGCTCGCCCGCCATGAGGGTGGTCGTCACCGGCGGGGCCGGGTTCATCGGCGGGAACCTGTGCCGCCTCCTGGCCTCGGAGGACCGGGTCAGCGACGTCGTGGTGCTCGACGACCTGTCGACGGGCTTCCGGGAGAACCTGGCCGGGATCGCCGGCGTCGAGCTGGTGGAGGGGACCATCCTCGACCGGGACCTGCTGGACCGGGCCTTCGCCGGCGCCTCGGCCGTGGTCCACCTGGCCGCCCGATCGTCCGTGCCCCGTTCGGTGGACGACCCGATGGCGACGCACGCCGCCAACGCCACAGGGACCATGGAGGTGCTCGAGGCCGTCCGCCGGGCCGGCGGCCCGTACCTCGCGCTGGCCTCGTCGTCGTCGGTCTACGGCGCCAACGCGGTCCTGCCCAAGCACGAGGGACTGGCGCCCATGCCCGTGAGCCCCTACGCCGCCAGCAAGCTGGCCACCGAGTCGTACGCCCTGGCCCACGCCGCCTGCTACGGGCTCGAGGTGCTGGCCTTCCGGTTCTTCAACGTGTTCGGGCCCCTGCAGCCTCCCCGCCACACCTACGCGGCGGTGGTCCCGGCCTTCGTGTCGGCGGCGGTGGAGGGCCGGCCGCTGCCGGTCCACGGCGACGGCCGCCAGACCCGCGACTTCACCTTCGTGGACACCGTCGCCGGCGTGCTCGTCGACGCCGTGCTGCGACGCGTGACCAGCA
>JBQTJJ010000128.1:0-12292 GCA_052387235.1 Actinomycetota bacterium | reverse complement strand
CGTGTCTCAGTCCCAGTGTGGCTGGTCGTCCTCTCAGACCAGCTACCCGTCGACGCCTTGGTGGGCCGTTACCCCACCAACAAGCTGATAGGCCGCGAGCCCCTCCCGAAGCGATGAATCTTTCCTCATCAGACCATGTGATCCGGTGAGGGCATCCGGTATTAGCACCGGTTTCCCGGTGTTATCCCAGACTTCGGGGCAGGTTGCTCACGTGTTACTCACCCGTTCGCCGCTAGGTCTTCACCAGTATTGCTACTGGATGGACCCCGCTCGACTTGCATGTGTTAAGCACGCCGCCAGCGTTCGTCCTGAGCCAGGATCAAACTCTCCATCGAGATCTGAGGAGGGCGAACCCTCCTTCGATCTGGAGAGCCGGCCTCGGGGGTCACTACCCCGTCGGCCGACTGGCACTCAGAACGGACGTTGTCCGTTCTTCAGTGCATTGACTTTGCGATCACTCGCGTGATCGCCCGCACTGGCTTTTGGCTTTCCTCTGTTCCGTTTTCAAGGAGCACGCTGCGGGCCGCACGCGCCGCCCGGAGGCGGCGGAGGTGCGGGGGTTCCGCTGGGCCGGGGGCCACGCCGGGATCCGGCGTACTACCTCGGCACTCGATCCTGCTGCCCGCTCCGGGGGCCGTGAACGGCATCCGGGGCGGCTGTTCACTGTAGCACCGTCCGGGGGGGTGTCAAACTCCCTCGACTCGGGCGCCGGAACTGCCGATCCTGGTCCCGGGAGCACGTGGCTCCCCGAGGGACAATGAGATCACCGTGCGCCGGGCCACCCTACTCCTCAGCGTCCTGACCCTGTCGGCCGGGGCCTGCTCGTGGCAGACGCCGCCCCTGGAACGCACCACGCCGGCGCCGCTGGCCCAGTCGTCGAAGATCCTCGCGTCCGACGGCACGGTGATCACGGCCCTGCACGGGGAGGAGAACCGGGAGACGGTGGCCCTGGCCCGGATGCCCCGGTCCCTCATCGACGCGGTGGTGGCCATCGAGGACGAGCGCTTCTGGGACCACAAGGGCGTGGACCCGAAGTCGGTGCTGCGGGCCGTCTACGCCAACGCCAGCGAGGGCGAGGTGGTCGAGGGTGGGTCCACCATCACCCAGCAGTACGTGAAGAACGAGCTGGTGGGCCCGGACCGGACCCTGCGGCGCAAGCTCCAGGAGGCGGCCCTCGCCTACCAGCTGGAGCGCCGGTTCACCAAGGAGCGGATCCTCGAGCTGTACCTGAACACGATCTACTTCGGCAACGGGGCCTACGGCGTCGAGGCCGCCTCCCAGGAGTACTTCGGGACCGGGGTGGATCGACTGTCCCTGGGCCAGGCCGCCCTGCTGGCCGGGCTGATCCGGTCCCCCAACCGCTCCGACCCGTACCGGCATCCCGACCTGGCCACTGCCCGGCGCCGCACCGTGCTCGACAAGATGGTGGACCTGGGCTGGGCGAGAGCCGACGCTGCCGCCGCGGCGTCGGCCGAGCCCCTGGTGCAGGCCACGCCGGAGGCCGAACGCTACGCCGCCCCCCACTTCGTGGAGCGGGTGAAGCAGTTCGTCCTCGACGACCCACGGTTCGGGGCCACGGCCGCGGCCAGGCGCGACCTGCTGTTCGGGGGCGGGCTGCGCATCCACACCACCGTTGACCTGGAGCGCCAGGCCCAGGCCGAGGAGGCGGTGGCCAAGGTGCTGTCGGTGCCGGAGTCCGACCCGGGCGCGGCGGTGGTGTCGCTCGAGCCGGGGACCGGCTTCGTGCGGGCCCTGGTGGGCGGGCGGGACTTCTTCGGCGCCGCGTCCGACGCCAAGTTCGACCTGGCCACCCAGGGCCGGCGGCCGGCCGGCTCCTCCTTCAAGCCCTTCGTGCTGGCCGCCGCCCTGGAGCAGAAGGTGCCCGTCACCAAGTTCTACGACGCGCCCGGGACGCTCACCATCCCGCTTCCGCAGAAGCCCTGGACGGTGTCGAACTACGAGGGCCAGGGGGGCGGGCGCATGACCCTGATCGACGCCACCATCCGTTCCGTCAACACGGTCTACGCCCAGCTCATCCTCGACGTGGGGCCGGCCGAGGCGGTGGCGATGGCGTCCCGCATGGGGATCACCTCGCCCCTGGTGCCGTACCCGTCGGCCGTGCTCGGCACCAACGACGTCACGCCGCTGGACATGGCCGGCGCCTACGCCACCCTGGCCAACCGGGGCCTGGCCGTGCCGCCCGTGTTCGTCACCAAGGTGGTCGGGAGGGACGGGCGGGTCGTCTACGAGCACCAGCACAGCCAGAAGCGGGTCATGGAGCGGGACACGGCCGACATCGAGACCGACGTCCTGCGCCAGGTGGTGGAGCGGGGCACGGGGGTGGCGGCCAGGATCGGGCGACCGGTGGCGGGCAAGACCGGGACCGGGCAGGAGTGGCGGGACGCCTGGTTCGTGGGGTACACGCCGGAGCTGGCCACGGCGGTGTGGGTGGGCTTCGCCAAGGGGCAGCATTCGATGGTTCCGCCCGCCACCCGCACCCTCGTCACCGGCGGGTCGTGGCCGGCCCAGATCTGGCAGCTCTACATGGCCGCGGCGCTGGCCGACGTGCCGGTGGGCGAGTTCGCCCCGCCCCCGGCGCCGGAGGCGACCGGCGGCGACACGCAGGTGCTGCGCATGGTCACCATGGTCAAGGGCATGCCGGTGGAGGAGGCGGAGCGGGTGCTCGCCCTCGACGGCTTCCTGGCCGTGCGGGAGCCGGTCCCGAGCGACGAGTACCCCCCTGGCTACGTGGTGGCCGAGTCCCCCGACGCCGGGCTGCTGGCGCCGGCGGCGTCCACGGTGGTGGTGCAGGTGAGCACCGGGCCCTCCACCGCCAGCGTGCCGGACGTGCTCGACCGGGGCACGGAGGAGGCCCGCCAGCGCATCCAGGCCGCCGGACTGGTGGCCAAGGTGGTGGTGCAGGCCGAGCCCAGGAGCGCGGGCGCCGGCGCCCGGGCCGGCCGGGTGTGGAAGCAGACGGCGCAGACCGGCACCCGCACCAACCTCGGCACCACCGTCACCGTCTACGTCAACCCGGGTTGACCCTCGACCGGCGGGCCGGCGACAGGTTGGGGTCCCCGGTCACGAACCAGCGCCAGGGATGGCCGGCGCCGGCCGTGAGCCCGATGCGGAGGCTGTTGCCGGGCTCGGCCGGGGGCGGGACCCCGTCGTCCACGACCACCGGGCCCCGGTCGCCGGTGACCAGGTCGGCGCCGTCGTGCGCCTTGGCGATCCCGAGGGCCTGGCACAACCGCCCCGGGCCGGCGCACAGGTGCCGGTCGCGCACCGCCGGGCCCCGGGCCGCCCGCATGAGGTCGATCCCCTCGACCGGCGCCAGGGCCCGGAGGAGCACGGCGACACCGACCCCCTCCTCCCCGCACACCGCGTTGGCGCACCAGTGCATGCCGTACGAGAGGTAGACGTAGAGCAGGCCGGGCCGGCCGAACATGGTGGCGTTGCGGGCCGTCCGGCCCCGGAAGGCGTGGCTGCCGGCGTCGTCGGCGCCGCAGTAGGCCTCCACCTCCACGATCCGGCCCGACCGCTCCCCGTTGACCAGCACCTTGTTGAGCAGGTCGGGCGCCACCAGCCGGGGGTCGCGGCGGTAGAACCGCCGGGGCAGGACCTTCAGGACCGCCACTTCGACACCCGGTCGGTGTCGTGCTCGAGGCGCTTGCGGAACCGGGTGAGCTGCTCCGCCACCGGGCCGGGGCCGGCCCCGCCCGGCGTGGTGCGCCGGGCCACGGCCGCGCCGGCGTCGAGCAGCGGCAGGGCGTCGGTCCCGAGGTCGGGGTGGGCCTCCACCAGCTCGGCCAGGGGCACCCCGCGCTCCACGCACGATCGAACCAGGCCCCCCACCACCCGGTGGGCCTCCCTGAACGGCATGCCCCGGTCCACCAGCCACTCGGCCAGGTCGACGGCGGCCGAGGTGTCGTGGTCGGCGGCGGCCTGCATGCGGTGGACGTCGAAGTGGGCCGTGGACAGGAGCCCGCCCAGGGCGGCGAGGGCGAGCGAGACCTGGTCGAGGGCGTCGAAGAGGGGCTCCTTGTCCTCCTGGAGGTCGCGGTTGTAGGCCAGGGGAAGGCCCTTGAGGGTGGCCAGCATGCCGGTGAGGTGCCCGATCAGGCGGCCCGACTTGCCCCGGGCCAGTTCGGCCACGTCGGGGTTCTTCTTCTGGGGGAGCATCGACGACCCGGTGGCGTAGGCGTCGTCCAGGCGCAGGAAGCCGAACTCCTCGCTCGACCACAGAACGATCTCCTCTCCGATGCGTGAGAGGTGGACGCCGAGGAGGGCGATGTCGAACAGGGCCTCGGCCACGAAGTCGCGATCGCTCACGGCGTCGAGCGAGTTCTCGAACCGGGCCCCGAAGCCGAGGTCGCCCGCCACCCAGTCCGGCTCCAGGGGCAGCGAGGAGCCGGCCAGGGCGCCGGCGCCGAGGGGCGACACGTCGAGGCGCTCCACCGTGGCCAAGAGCCGGTCGACGTCACGGGCCAGGGCCCAGCCGTGGGCCAGCAGGTGGTGGGCCAGGAGGACCGGCTGGGCCCGCTGGAGATGGGTGTAGCCGGGCAGGTAGGCGTCGGCCGCCGCCTCGGAGCGGGCCACCAGCACCTGCTGCAGGTCGAGCACCCGGCCGCCCAGGACCGACAGCTCCCGCCGGCAGAACAGGCGCAGGGCGGTGGCCACCTGGTCGTTGCGGCTGCGGCCGGTGTGGAGCTTGGCGCCCACGTCGCCGGCGATCTCGGTGACCCGCCGCTCGATGGCGGTGTGCACGTCTTCGTCGGTGGGGGCGAAGGCGAAGCTCCCCTCCTCCAGCTCCTGGCCCACCCGGGCTAGCGCGGTGAGGAGGATGCTCACCTCCTGGGCGTCGAGGATGCCGCCCTGGCCGAGGCCGCGGACGTGGGCCCGGGAACCGGTGATGTCGTCGGCGGCCAGGCGGCGGTCGAACGACAGGCTGGCGGTGAAGGCCAGCAGCTCGGGGGCCGGGGTGGACTGGAGACGGCCGTCCCACAGCCTCACCGGGCCTCCTCCCGGCGGGTCTGGCGGGCCGCCCAGGTCTCCACGCCGAGGCCCCAGAGCCGCACGAAGCCCTCGGCGTCGTCGTGGCGGAAGCTGTCGGCCGCCTCGTAGGTGGCCAGGCCGTAGTCGTACAGGCCGACGTCGCTGCGCCGGCCGGCCACGATGCAGCGGCCCGGCACCTCGCAGCGCAGCCTGACCTCGCCCGTCACGAACCGCTGGCTCTCGGCCACGAAGGCGTCGAGGGCCTGCTTGAGGGGCGAGAACCACAGCCCGTCGTAGACGAGCTCGGCGTAGCGGGGCTCCAGGCGGGCCTTCTCGTGGGCCAGGTCCCGTTCCAGGGTGAGGTCCTCGAGGTCGGCGTGGGCCATGAGGAGGGCGAGGGAGCCGGGGCACTCGTAGACCTCCCGGCTCTTGATGCCCACCCGGCGGTTCTCCACCATGTCGATGCGGCCCCAGCCGTAGGAGCCGACCACCCGGGTGACCTCGGCGATCAGGTCGTGGAGGGGAAGGGCCCTGCCGTCCAGGCTGACCGGCACGCCCTCCACGAACCCGATGGTGAGCTCGGTGGGATCGACGGCGGTGGGCGTGGTGAGCTCGTAGACCTCCTCCGGGGGCTGCTCCCACGGGTCCTCGAGGATCCCGCACTCGATGGTGCGGCCCCACAGGTTCTGGTCGATGGAGTACGGGCTGGCCTTGGTGACCGTGACCGGGATGTCGTACCGGGCCGCGTACTCGATGGACTGCTCGCGGGTGAGGCCCCACTCCCGGACCGGGGCCATGATCTCGAGGTCGGGCGCCAGGGCCCGGGTGGACACCTCGAAGCGGACCTGGTCGTTGCCCTTGCCGGTGCAGCCGTGGGCCACGGCGTCGGCCCCGTGCTCGCGCGCCGCGGCCACCATGTGCTGCACGATCACCGGCCTGGAGAGGGACGAGACCAGGGGGTACTTGCCCTCGTACTTGGCGTTGGCCCGCAGGGCCGGCACCACGAAGTCGCGGGCGTACTCCTCCCGGCAGTCGACGACGACGGCCTCGACCGCGCCGGCGGCCAGGGCCCGGCGGCGGATGTCCTCGAAGTCGCCCCCCTGGCCCACGTCGGCGGCCAGGGCGATCACCTCGACGCCCTTCTCCTCGCCCAGCCAGCGCACCGCCACCGACGTGTCGAGCCCTCCGCTGTACGCCAGCACCACGCGCTTCGCCATGTTCGACCGCTCCCTTTCGTCAGATCCCGGCGAGCGCGGACAGCCGCCTCGCCACCTCGGCACCACCCGCCAGTTCGGCGGCAACCACGAGCACCGTGTCATCACCGGCCACGGTGCCGACGATCTCCTCCAACCCGGCCCGGTCGAGGGCCGAGCCCACCACGTGGGCCGAGCCCGGCGGGGTGCGCAGCACCACGATGTTGCCGGAGTGTGCCACCTCGGCCACCCAGTCGCCCAGCACCCGCCGGAGGTGGTCCTCGGGAGCCAGTCGGTTGCGGGCCAGCTCGGGGATGGCGTAGACGGTCTCCCCGCCCGGCACCCGGACCTTCACCGCGCCCAGCTCCTCCAGGTCGCGCGACACGGTGGCCTGGGTGGCCACCACGCCGTCGGCCGCCAGCAGCTCCACCAGCTGGGCCTGGCTGGTGACCGAGTGGCGCTCGAGCAGCCCGGCGATGCGGTGCTGGCGCTGCGTCTTCCCCGCCGTCACGGCCGTTCCCCCGCCAGCCACAGAAGCAGGCCCCGCATGGCGTGCATGCGGTTCTCGGCCTGCTGCCACACCACGCTGGCCGGGCTGTCGAGCACGCCGGCGCTGACCTCCTCGCCCCGGTGGGCGGGCAGGCAGTGCAGGAAGGCGGCGCCGGGCGCGGCCGAGGCCATGAGCCGCTCGTCCACGGTGAAGCCCTCGAAGGCCCTTCGCCGGCGCTCGGCCTCCTCCTCCTGGCCCATGGACGCCCACACGTCGGTGTAGACGGCGTCGGCGCCCCGCACCGCCTCGGCCGGGTCGAAGGTGACGGTAACGTCGCCACCGAGGGCGCGGGCCCGCTCGACCGTGGGGGCCGGGAGGGCGAACCCGGCGGGCGTCGCCACCCTGGCCCTGATGCCGGCCAGCGCCGCGGCCAGGACGAGGGAGCGGCACACGTTGTTGCCGTCGCCCACGTAGGCGACGCTGCGCCCGGCCAGGCTGCCCCAGACCTGGCGCAGGGTGAGGAGGTCGGCCAGGGCCTGGCACGGGTGGGCGTCGTCCGACAGCAGGTTCACCACGGGGACGGGCGAGGCCCGGGCCATGCGCCCGAGCTTGGCGTGCTCGAAGACCCTGGCACCGATCACGGCGTGGTAGCGGCCGAGGACGCGGGCGGCGTCGGCGGCCGGCTCCCGCACGTCGACGTCGACCTCCTCGGCCCGCAGCGACACGGGGTGGCCGCCCAGCTGGACGACTGCCAGCTCGGTGGCGTTGCGGGTGCGCAGCGAGGGCTTCTCGAACAGCAGGGCCACGCCCTTGCCGGCCAGGACCGGGGGCGGGTCGGCGAGCTCGGCCAGGTCGAGGACGGCGGTGAGCTCGGCCGGCGCCAGGTCGTCGATCTCGAGGAGGTGGCGGGGGGAGGCGGTCACGGGCCCAGCACCCCGCCCAGGACGGACAGGGCCTCGTCGATCTCCTCGTCCCGCACCAGGAGCGGGGGCTCGAGCCGCAGGGCCGAGTCGGTGACCGGGTTGACCACCAGGCCGGCGGCCAGGGCCCGAGCGGCCACGTCCACGGCCGTGCCGGCCGCCTCCAGCTCGGCCGCCAGCAGCAGGCCCATGCCCCGCACCGAGGCCACGCCCGCCAGCGCCTCCAGCCCCTTGGCCAGCCGCTCGCCCGCAGCCGCGGCCCGGCCCGGGACGTCCTCGTCCTCCATCACCGCCAGGACGGCCCGGGCCGCGGCCGCGGCCAGGGGCTGGCCCCCGAGGGTGGTGCCGTGGTCGCCGGGGGAGAAGGCGTCGGCGACCTCGGCCCGGGCCCAGCACGCCCCGATCGGCACGCCGTTCCCCAGGGCCTTGGCCATGGTGACCACGTCGGGGACGATGCCGGCGTGCTGGAAGCCGAACCACCGGCCCGTGCGCCCGAGGCCGGTCTGGACCTCGTCGACGACGAGCAGGATGCCCCGCTCGTCGCACAGCTTCCGGACGCCGGCCAGGTAGCCGGGGGCCGCCACCTGCACGCCGCCCTCGCCCTGCACGGTCTCGAGCAGGACGGCCGCGACGTCGGGCGCGAGCGCCGCTTCGAGCGCTCCCAGGTCGGACCAGGCCACGTGGCGGAACCCTTCGGGGAGCGGCTGGAACGCCTCGTGCTTCTGGGGTTGCCCGGTGGCGTGGAGGGTGGCCAGGGTGCGGCCGTGGAACGAGCCGTAGGCGCTCACGACCACGTGGCGGCCCCGCCCGCCCCACTTCCGGGCCACCTTGAAGGCGCACTCGTTGGCCTCGGCGCCGGAGTTGGCGAAGAAGACCTTCCCGGCCGGGCCGCCGATCAGGCGGTCGAGGGTGGCGGCCACCTCGGGCCCGATGGTGGTGCCGTACAGGTTGGAGACGTGGAGGAGGGTGCGGGCCTGGTGGGCCAGGGCCTCGGCCACGGCCGGGTGGCAGTGGCCGAGCGACGTGACGCCGATCCCGCTCAGGAAGTCCAGGTACCGCCGGCCCTGGTCGTCCCACAGGACGGTGCCCTCGCCCCGCACGAAGGTGACGGCGTGGGGCGGGTACGTGGGCATCAACGAGCTCACGGGCTCACCATGGTGCCCACGCCGTGGTGGGTGAACACCTCGAGGAGGAGGGCGTGGGGCGCCCGCCCGTCGAGGATGTGGGCGTGGCCCACGCCGCCCTTCACCGCCGCGATGCACGACGCGACCTTGGGCACCATGCCCTCCACCACCGATCCGTCGAGGAGCATGGCCTCGAGGTCGCCCACCGACACCGAGCTCAGGCGGGTGGCCGGGTCACGGGCGTCGGTGCGCAGGCCCTCAACGTTGGTGAGGTAGACGAGCTTCTCGGCCCCGAGGGCCCCGGCGATGGCGCCGGCGGCGGTGTCGGCGTTGATGTTGTACGCCTGGCCGCCCGGGCCGGCGCCGATGGTGGCCACCACCGGGACGAGGTCCTCGGCCAGCAGCCGCTCGATGATGGACGGGTTCACGGCCTCGACGTCGCCCACGAAGCCCAGCTCGGGCGAGCGGGCGCTGGCCGTGATGAGGCCGGCGTCCTCCCCCGACAGGCCGACGGCCATGGGCCCGTGCACGTTGACGGCGGAGACGATGTCCCGGTTGACCTTGCCGACCAGGACCATGCGGGCGATGTCGAGGGTGTCGGCGTCGGTGACACGCAGCCCCTCCCGGAACTCCGGCACCTTGCCGAGGCGGGTCATGAGGTCGCCGATCTGGGGCCCGCCGCCGTGGACCACCACCGTGCGCATGCCCACGGACGCCATGAGGGCGATGTCGGAGGCGAATCCGGCCAGCGCGTCGTCGTCGCCGATGGCGTTGCCCCCGTACTTCACCACCACGACCTTGCCCCAGAAGCGCCGGATGTAGGGCAGGGCCTCGGCCAGGACGGCCGCCTTCTCCTCCGGGCTCACGAGGTGGCCCGGTTCTCGTCGATGTAGGCGTGGGTGAGGTCGGCCGTGACGATCTCGGCCCTGCCGTCGCCGAGCCCGAGCCGGGCGGAGAGGAGGATCTCGCGTCCCGAGAGGTGGGCGACGACGGCCGCCTCGTCGTGGGTTGCGGCGACGCCGTCCCGGCACACGGTGACGCCGCCGTAGGCGACCTCGACCTTGTCGGGGTCGAAGGCGACGCCGGCCGAGCCCAGCTCGCTCACGACCCGGCCCCAGTAGGGGTCGCAGCCGTACAGCGAGCACTTGACCAGCTGGCTCTCGGCGACCTTGCGGGCCGCCACCGCCGCCTCGGCGTCGGAGCGGGCGCCGGCCACCCGGACCCGTGCCAGCTTGGTGGCTCCCTCGGCGTCGCCCGCCATCTGCAGGGTCAGGCCGGCGCACGCCTCGGTGAGGGCGGCGGCGAAGGCGGCGGCGTCGGGCGGGCCGGCCCGGCCGCTGGCCAGCACCAGCACGGTGTCGTTGGTGGAGGTGGCCCCGTCGACCGTGACCGTGTTGAAGGTGGCGGCCACGGCCGCGGAGAGCGCCTCGGTCAGGGGGCCGGGCGCGACGTCGGCGTCGGTGGTGAGCACGGCCAGCATCGTCGCCATGTGCGGTGCCAGCATGGCCGCGCCCTTGGCCATGCCGCCCACCGTCCAGCCCTCGCCCCGGACCACGACCTCCTTGCGGCGGGTGTCGGTGGTGAGGATGGCGTCGGCGGCGCGGGTGCCGCCGTCCCCGCCGCTCAGGCCGGCCACCAGGGCCGGGATGCCGGCCTCGATGGGGGCCATGGGGAGCGGGATGCCGATGAGCCCGGTGGAGCAGACCAGGACCTCCTGGGGCCGGGCGCCGAGCCGGCCCGCCACCAGGGCGCAGGTGCGCTCGCTGTCGGCCCGGCCGGCGGCGCCGGTGGCGGCGTTGGCGTTGCCGCTGTTGAGCACGACGGCCCGGGCCCGACCGCCGGTGGCGGCCAGGTGGCTGCGGCTCACCTGGACGGGGGCGGCGGTGGCCAGGTTGGTGGTGAAGACGCCGGCGGCCGCCACCGGGCCGCCGGCGGTGGCGACCAGGGCGAGGTCCGGCGCACCCGCGGGCTTGATACCGCAGGCCACGCCGTTGGCCACGAACCCGGCGGCGGCGGTCACGCTCACGGGTAGAGGCCCACGGTGGGGAGGCCGGTCGTCTCGGGCAGGCCGAGGACCAGGTTGGCGCACTGCACGGCCTGCCCCGAGGCGCCCTTCACCAGGTTGTCGAGGGCGCACAGCACGATGACCCAGCCGGTCCGGGGATCGACGCGCGCCGTGATCCGGGCGCAGTTGGATCCGGCGGTGGCCTTGGTGGAGGGCGGCGCCTCGCCCACCAGGACGAAGGGCTCGTCCCGGTAGAAGCGGCGCAGCTCCCCGAGGGGATCGGGCCCGCCCGCCGCGGGCCTGGCGTAGCAGGTGGCGAGGATGCCGCGGGTCATGGGGGCCAGGTGGGGCGTGAACAGGACGCCGGCGCCGGTGGCCTGCTCGATCTCGGGGGTGTGGCGGTGGGTCAGCAGCCCGTAGGCCACGAAGTCCTCGTTCACGACCGGGAAGTGACTGGCGGGCTTGGGCACGCGGCCTGCACCCGACACGCCGCTGGCGGCGTCGACGATGACGCCGTCGGTCTCGATGGCGCCGGCCCGGACCAGCGGGGCCAGGGCGAGGGCGGCGGCCGTGACGTAGCAGCCCGCGGCCGCCACCAGGTCGGCGGCCCGGACCTCGTCCCGGAAGAGCTCGGGGATGCCGAGCACGGCGCCGGCCAGCAGCTCGGGGGCGGTGTGGGGCTCGCCGTACCAGAGCGGGTAGAGGGCGGGGTCCCTGAGCCGGAAGTCGGCGGCCAGGTCGACGATCTTCCCCACCCGCTTGCGCAGGTCGGGCACGAGCGACTGGGAGGCGCCATGGGGCAGGGCCAGGAAGGCGAGGTCGAGGCCCTCGGCCGCGGCCGGGTCGGGCTCGGCCAGGACCAGCTCGGGGTAGGCCGGGGCCAGGCTCGGGTAGAGGGCGGCGACGGGGGTGCCGGCGGTGGAGTCGCCCGTGGCCAGGACCACGTCGAGGTCGGGGTGGAGCGCGCACAGGCGCAGCAGCTCGGCCCCGGTGTACCCGGAGGCCCCGAAGATGCCGACCGTCGCCATCACGGCATCATACAAGGACCCGCATAATCATGCGAGCGGACCGGCTTGGACGTCAGCGGTGGGCGATGTAGGCGTCGCGCAGCACGGACGCCTCCAGTTCCATCTCCTCGAGGCGGGACTTCACCACGTCGCCGATGCTCAGCACACCGGCCAGGACCCCGTGATCGAGGACCGGGAGGTGGCGGTGCCGGCTGCGCGTCATCTCGGCCATCGCGTCCTTGATCGGCGTCTCCGGCGTGCAGGTGGGCACGACCCTGGACATCACGCTGCTGACCGGCGCCACCAGGACCCGGGTGCCGTGCTTGGCCAGGGCCCGCACCACGTCGCGTTCGGACAGGACGCCTTCCATGTGGGCGCCGTCCGCCGACACGACCAGCGCTCCCAACCCCAGCGCAGACAGGCGGTGCACCGCCAGGTCGACGGTGGCGTCCGGCCGGATGGTCTCGACGGCCTGGCCCTTCGCCTTGAGGATGTCGTGCACCTTCATCGGGCACCTCCTGCGTCCTGAGCGCACTTCGATGATCCCGCGTCCCCGCC
>JBQTJJ010000127.1:0-7877 GCA_052387235.1 Actinomycetota bacterium | reverse complement strand
GGGGGGGGCGGCGGGGGGCCGCCACCCGCCGCCCCCTCCCCGCCCCTGCCGCCCGCGGGCCCCGGCCCCACCCCCCCGGCCGGGCGCCCCCCGCGCCGGGCCCGGGCCCCGCCGCGGCCCGGCCTGGTACCGCCCGGGGTGCCTTCCTGTGCGCTATGCGATGGTTGTCGGCAGGCCGGCGGCCGTTCCTGACCGCGATGTTCCGGGCCTACTACGCGCTCACGGCACCTTGCCGGCGCCGCCCTCGGCCAGGGCGAACATGGCCTCGTGCTCGGGATCGGTCCAGTGCTCGAAGCCGATCACGCCGAGCTCGGTGAACCGCTCCCGCAGCCACCCCCGGTTGGCATCGAGCAGGCCCAGCCGGCGGCAGTTCGGGACGATCCGGGAGAACAGCATCGATTGGAACATGAGGCGCTCGGGCGCCGACTGCACCAGTGGCGCCGCCACCTTGGGCGAGACGCCCATCTTCTCCCACACCTCCTGCTGCAGGAAGCGGTCCCGCATGCGGACCGCGGTCTCGAAGGCGAACTCCTGGCGCTCCTTCAGCTCGGCGTCCGACAGGCCGGCGTAGAAGTCGTGGAGGCTGAGGACGCCGAAGGCAACGTGCCTGGCCTCGTCGTTCATGATGTAGCGCAGCATCTGCTTGAGCAGCGGCTCGGTGGACAGCTGGTGGATGAACCCGAAGGCGGCCAGGGCCAGCCCCTCCACCATGATCTGCATGCCCAGGTAGGTCATGTCCCACCGGCTGTCGGCGATGATGTCGTCGAGCAGCAGCTTCAGGTGGGCGTTGATCGGATAGTGCCCGGAGAGCTTCTCGTCGAGGTACCGGGCGAAGACCTCGACGTGGCGGGCCTCGTCCATGACCTGGGTTGCGGCGTAGTACTTGGCGTCGATCCACGGCACCGACTCGACGATCTTGGCCGTGCACACGAGGGCTCCCTGCTCCCCGTGGAGGAACTGCGACAGCGTCCAGTTCTGGCTCTCGATGCCGAACTGCAGCCACTCCTTGTCGCCCCAGGCCGCGAGCGGCGTCCCCGAGACGTCGGCGTTGCCGCCCAGGAGGCTCTGGGCCGCGAAGTTGTTGTTGGCCACGACCTGCTCCTGGTCGACCTCGGTGTCCCAGGGCAGGTCGGTGCGGGCGTTCCACATCGAGATCTTCGACTTCTCGTACAGCCGCTCCAGCTTGGGCCGGGCACCTTTGGTGTAGTCCCAGGTGAAGATGGCCTCGGCGTTGTCGCGGACGGCGTGGACGGCCTCGTCGGCGTCGGCGTTCGTGACGGACAGCACCGCCTCCAGCTCGTCGACCTCGGAGCGCCCGGCGGACCGGGACTGGGCGGAGTGGTCCAGGGCCATGGCTCCTTTGTACCGCCCCGGGAGCCCGTCGGCGACGCCAGAGGCTACCGTTCGGGCCCCGGCCATGGAGAACGACCCCGCGAAGACCGGCCGGCGCCGGGCCCTGTACCTGCTCCTGGCGCCGATCGTGGTGCTCACGATCCTGGCCTACGTGGGCGACGCCCTGGCTCCCACCCTGGCCGTGGAGCACCCGGTGTGGCTCATCCTGCTCAACACCCGCAAGCGCTACCTGGCCCTCACCGCCACCTCGATCGACCCGGTCACCTTCTTCGTGGTGGGCGTGGGCCGCCAGATGCTGTCGGACCCCTTGTACTTCCTGCTCGGTCGCCGTTACGGCGACGCCAGCGTGCGGTGGCTGGAGCGCAAGCTGGGCGACGGGGCCGCCTCGGTCACCATCTACGAGGACTGGTTCAAGAAGGCGGCCTACCCCATGGTCGCCATCGCGCCCAACGCCATCATCTCGGTGCTGGCCGGGGCCTCCAAGATGAGAGCGGGCGTGTTCCTGGCCCTCAACCTGGGCGGCACGGTGGTCACCCTGATCCTGCTGCGGATGTTCGGCGACGTGTTCTCGGGGCCCCTCGACTCCGTCCTCGAGTTCCTGCGCCGCTACCAGTGGCCCCTGACCGCCCTGTCGGTCGCGCTGGTGGTCGTCATGGTGGTGACCGGCAGGAAGGGCGGCGCGACCGACCTCGGGTCGATCTCCGACATGGAACGGGAGCTGGACCGGGAGGAGGGCGAGGCCGGGACCGGCGGCAACGACTAGCCCCCGGCGCGGCGGCGCCAGATCTCGAACGGCCCCTCCCGGCTGTCGAACACGAACCCGGCCTCCACCGTGCCCCGCAGCGCGCGCCAGATGTCGGCGTAGAACGGGGCGACGTCGGCCTCGGACCGCATCACGAGGAAACGGGGCGGATGGTCCCGGAGGTCGCCGGCGACGACCTCCACCTGGGCCCGCGTGAGCAGGCTGGGGAACAGGGGCACGTAGCGCCCCCACGGGCGGGCCCCCGCCATGTGCGGGATCACCGGCCCGATCTGGTCGACGACCGCCACCGCCGTTCCCGGCGCCCCGAGCGAGCGGAGGCGGGCCGCCACGGCGTGGAGGTCCCGGACCGGCTCCCGCTGGCTCTCCGCCATCCCGCAGACGTCGTCCGGGTCCTCGAACAGGCAGACCCCGCGGGCGGTGCCGCCCACGGCCGCGGTGCGCAGCAGGCCGGGGTAGGCCCGCGCCCCCGGGTTGGCCAGGAGCAGCGCCACCGCCAGGGCCGGCGCGCCCCAGGCGGCGGCGGACCGGGCCGGTGACGGCCGGCGGCCGCCGACCCAGGCCCGGTGGGCGAGGCCGCCGCACGCACCCAGCAGGATGGCAAGCGGCACCGTGGGGCGGAAGAGGTTGTGCGGGTTCGAGCGCCCGGTGAAGTACGAGAACGAGACGAACCCGTAGGCGGCGATGCATCCGAGCATGACCGTCGCCGTCGAGGCCCGGCCTCGGACGACCCGGAGGACGGCGGTGCACACCACGGCGAGGTAGACGGCCGTGGCCACCGCGAACACTGCGATGTCCGACGCGGCAGGGGTGGTGGCCATCGGCAGGAGCGTCCCGCCGGCCGAGGAGAGCCGCAGGTTCTCGAGCCAGCCCTGCCAGAACCGGCCCGAGCCCAGGGTCCATCGACTGGCCATGCCGAGGCCGACGACCCCGACGACGGCGGCCGACGTGGCCGAGGCGGCGAGGGCCCGTACCGACCGGGCCCCGGTGGCCCGCCACCGGCACGCCCAGAACAGGGCGAAGGGGACCGCAAGGGCCAGGCCGGTGTCCACCTGGAACACCACGGCGAGGGCCACCATGGCGCCGGCCACCATGGCCCACGCCGTGCGGCCGGTGCGCAGGTGGAGGAGGCAGGCGAGGAAGAACCAGACGTCGAACGACCACCGCATGACGGTGGCGGACGGGAACCGCCAGAGCACGAACGCATCGGGGTAGCCCGCGAACAGCTGGAACAGGATGGCCAGGGCCGTCCCCGCCGCCGCCCACCGCCGGTCGCCGGCCAGGAGCCTGAGCAGGACGTAGACACCCGTGAAGTACAGGCAGCCGTAGATGACCTCGAAGCGGATGATGTGCCCGTACGAGAGCGGGTCGAGGCGGGCGAACACCATGGCCCAGCCCAGCCCATAGTACGGGTGGAGCTCGGTCCCGAGGGCGGTCCCGGTCCGGAACGCCGTCGCCGGACCGAAGCCGAAGAAGTCCAGGTGCAGGGAGCCCTCCCCCTGGAACGCGTTCCCGGCCAGCCCCCTCCACCCCGGGAGGTAGAGCAGCCCGACGACCAGGAGGGGGACCACCAGGTCGGCCCAGCCCAGCCGCAGCCGGGCGGGGAGCGGGGCCGGTGCGGGCGCGGGGCGGGTTCCCTCCTCCGGCCGAGCCGCCCTGGCGGCGACGACGCAGGCCGCCGCCAGGGCCAGCGAGAGGCCGAGGTGGCCGCCCCGCCCCGCGGAGCCGAGGGGGAGCGAGTGCCGCACCCGGAGGTAGGCGCCGGCGGCCGACGCCGTCGCCGCGCCCGCGACACCGAGGGCCAGGAGGCGGGCCTGGTGGGGCCGGGAGACCCGGAGGCGCCGCCCGGCCGGCAGCCGCGAGAGGACGAGCGCCGCCACGACGGCGACCGCCCCCGCTGCGAAGTACACCTGGGAATCGCGCTCGGGCCGGAAGTTGTGGATGCCGTTGACGGTGAGGTCGGCCGGCGACACGTACGGCGGCGCCACCAGGGCCAGCCCGGCGAAGAGGGCGACGATCCCGACGGCCACGCCGAGGGCGACCGGCACCAGCCAGGCCTGCTGCTCGCCGGGGCCCGGTTCGTCCCGGCAGGGCCCTGCCGCGGGCCCGGGTCCGGGGAGGGCTCGCAGGAAGCTCAGAGCGCGAGCAGGCTGTCGAGCCCGACCGTGAGGCCGGGATGGTCGCCCACCGCCTTCACGGCCAGGAGCACGCCCGGCATGAACGACGTGCGGTCGTAGGAGTCGTGGCGGATGGACAGGCTCTGGCCCGAGGTGCCGAACAGGACCTCCTGGTGGGCCACCAGGCCCCGCAGCCGCACGGAGTGGACCCGTATGCCGGTGCCGGTGTCGGCGCCCCGGGCCCCGGCCATGACCTCCTCCCGGGTGGGGTCGGTCGCCCAGTCCTGGGAGGCGGCGGCCATGCGCCGGGCCGTCAGCATGGCCGTCCCGGACGGGGCGTCGACCTTGGCGTCGTGGTGCAGCTCGATCACCTCGGCCGTCTCGAACCAGGGCGACGCCAGCTCCGCGAAGCGCATCATGAGCACGGCGCCGATGGCGAAGTTCGGCGCCACCACGCAGTTCACGCCGTCCACGAACGACGAGCGCAGCTGCTCCAGGTCGGCGTCCTGGAGCCCGGTGGTGCCGACCACGGCGTGGACCTTGTTGGCGGCGCACCACCCCAGGTTCCGGCGGGCAGCGCCGGCGTCGGTGAAGTCGACGGCCACCTCGACGCCGGCGGCGGCGAAGGCCGCTGCGTCGCCGGAGATCTGGATCCCCTCTACCCCCGGCCCGATCAGCTGGCGCAGGTCGATGCCGCGGTGGTGGGGGTCGACGGCGGCCACCAGCTCGAGGTCGGGATCGTCGGCCACGGCCCGGCAGACGGTGGAGCCCATCCGCCCCCCGGCGCCGAACACCCCGACTCGCATGGGGACTCAGGCTACCCGGGGGGCGTCGAAGGCGTCCTCGTCCACCGGGCCCACCACGGCCAGGACCCGATCCTCGTCGCCGAGGACGCCGGCCGCCACGCGCCTGGCGTCGTCGAGGGTGACCGCCTCGATGTGGGCCACCACCTCCTCCATGGTGGCGACGGCGCCGTGCACCAGCTGGTGACGGCCGATGCGGCTCATGCGGGCGGCCGAGTCCTCCAGGGACAGGGCCATCTCCCCCACCAGGTGGCCCTTGGCCACCTCCAGCTCCCGCTCGGTGATGCCCGAGGCGCCGATCTCGTCCATCTCGTTGCGCACGATGTCGAGCACCTCGGCGACGCGGGCCGGCATGGTGCCCACGTACACGGCCAGCGATCCGGAGTCGGCGTAGGCCGACCGGTACGAGTACACCGAGTAGGCAAGGCCGCGCTCCTCCCGGACCTTCTGGAACAGGCGCGACGACAGCCCGCCGCCGAGGACGTGGTTGACGACCGAGAGGGCGTAGCGGTCCTCGGAGTGGCGGTCGACGCTGCGCACGCCGAGGACCAGGTGCACCTGCTCGGTGGGCCGGGGGTCGACGGCGACCGCACGGGGCGGGGCCGTGGGCCGGGCCCGGGCCGGCGCCTCACCGCCGGTGGCGCCGGCGAACCGCCGCCCGATGCCGTCGACGACGGCGGCGTGCTCCAACTGGCCGGCGGCGGCGAAGACCACGTTGCCCGGGCGGTAGTGGTGGGCGTGGAAGTCGGCGATGTCGGCCCGGCTCATGGCGCCGATGGTGTGCTCGTCCCCCAGCACCTCCCGGCCCACCGGGTGGTCGGGGAAGAGGGCCTCGGAGAAGACCTCGTGCACCAGGTCGGCGGGCTCGTCGGCCCGCATCAGGATCTCCTCCTGGATGACCTGGCGCTCGGCCTCGACCTCCTCGGGCCGGAAGGCCGGGCTCCAGAGGATGTCGGAGAGGATGTCGAGGCCGAGGTCGAGGCTGTCGTCGAGGACCCGCACGTAGAACGCCGTGTACTCCTTGGTGGTGAAGGCGTTCATGTCGCCGCCCACCGCGTCGATGTCCTCGGCGATCTGGCGGGCGGTGCGGTCGGGCGTGCCCTTGAACAGCAGGTGCTCGAGAAAGTGCGATGCGCCGAACAGGCCGTCGGCCTCGTCCCGGGAGCCGGTGCCGACCCAGAAGCCGGCGCTCACCGAGCGCACCCAGGGGATGCGCTCGGTGACGACGGTGATGCCGCTGTCCAGCGTGGTGGTCTCGATCACTTGGGTCGCCGCCTCTACCGCCGGCCGCCGCCCCCGCCCCGCCTGGGGTTGCGGCGTGGGCCACGGTCGTCGCCGCGCTCGCGGCGAGCGCCACCGAACCCGGAGCCCGGATCGGCGCCGGCAGCCGGCGCCGGCCCCAGGTCGCCGAACTCCTTCGCCGCCTCCGACTCCCACACTTCCTCGAAGGACACCGTCTCTGCCGACGAGCCGGCGCCAGTCGGCGCCGACGAGGCGCCGACCGACGAGGCGGCCGCAGGCCGTGCCTCGTCGGAACGGGGGGAACGACGAGGCGGCGCCTCGGCCCCGCCTCTCGACCCCCCTCCGCCGGAGGCGGAGGCGTCGCTGTCGCCGACAGGCGACAGGGAGACCTTCCCCTGCTGGTCGATGTCGTCGACGCGCACGGTGATCTCGTCGCCCAGGTCGACCACGTCCTCCACCCGCTCCACCCGCTTGCCCTGGCCGAGCTTGGAGATGTGGAGCAGGCCGTCCCGGCCGGGAAGGATGTTGACGAAGGCGCCGAACTTGGTGACGTTGACCACGCGGCCCGTGTAGACGGCGCCGATCTCGGCCTTGGGCGGGTCGAGGATCAGCTCGATCCGGCGCCGCGCCTCCTCCACCGCCGAGCCGTCCTTGGCCCCGATGGTGACGGTGCCCACCATGCCGTCGTCGTCGACGTTGATGTCGGCGCCCGTCTCCTGCTGCAGGGCGTTGATGACCTTGCCCTTGGGCCCGATGATCTCGCCGATCTTGTCGATCGGGATCTCGATGCTGACGATCTTGGGCGCGGTGGCGGCCACCTCGGGACGGGGCTCGGCCAGGGCGCCGCTCATCACCTCCAGGATCTTGAGCCGGGCCTCGCGGGCCTGCTGCAGGGCCTGGCCGAGCACGTCGGCGGGGATGCCGGCGATCTTGGTGTCGAGCTGGAGGGCGGTCACGAACTCGGCCGTGCCGGCCACCTTGAAGTCCATGTCGCCGAACGCGTCCTCGGCGCCCAGGATGTCGGTGAGGGTCGTGTACTTGCCCTCGGCGAACACCAGGCCCATGGCGATGCCGGCCACCGGGGCCTTGATGGGCACGCCGGCGTCCATCAGCGACAGGGTCGATCCGCACACCGACGCCATCGACGTCGAGCCGTTGGACGACATGCAGTCGGACACCGCACGCAGGGTGTACGGGAACTCCTCGACCGGCGGAACCACCGGCAGCAGGGCCCGCTCGGCCAGCAGGCCGTGGCCGATCTCGCGGCGCTTGGGGCCCCGCATGAACCCGGTCTCGCCGGTGGCGAAGGGGGCCATGTTGTAGTGGTGCATGTAGCGCTTGGTGTCGTCGATGCCGATGGTGTCGAGCATCTGCTCCATGCGGGGCATGCCGAGCGTGGCGACGGTGAGCACCTGGGTCTCACCCCGCTGGAACAGGCCGGAGCCGTGGGCGGTGGGGATGAGGCCCACCTCGGCCGACAGGGGCCGGATGTCCTTGGGACCACGGCCGTCGATGCGGGCGCCGTCCTCGACGATGCGCCGGCGGACGATCTTCTTCTGCAGGCTGCGGACCGCGGCCTTGATCTGCTTCTCGGCGCCGTCG
>JBQTJJ010000126.1:0-9842 GCA_052387235.1 Actinomycetota bacterium | reverse complement strand
GCCACCCTGTTCCTCATGGTCGACCAGGTGGAGTGGATGCTGGCCAACGGCGGCCTCGAGTGGGCCGCCTCCCGCTGCGACCGCTCGGCCGAGGCCCTGTACGGCTGGGCCGAGTCCGCCCCCTACGCCTCGCCCTTCGTGGCCAAGCCGTCGGAGCGCAGCCACGTGGTGGGCACCATCGACTTCGACCCGTCTGTGGAGGCCGCCACCGTCGCCAAGGTCCTGCGGGCCAACGGCATCGTCGACACCGAGCCCTACCGCAAGCTCGGCCGCAACCAGCTCCGCGTCGCCATGTTCCCCGCCGTCGACCCCGACGACGTCGCCGCCCTCACAAGGTGCATCGACCACGTCGTCGCCGCCCTCGCGTGAACCCACTCCCGTGTAAATAAGTCACCGAAACGGTGACTTATTTACTCGAAAGAGCGAGGGCACGACGAACGGTGGCCACCACGTCCTCCGGGCACGTGCGCAGGTCGTCCCAGGTGAAGCGGTAGACGTCCCATCCGGCCAGCTGGGCCTCGCGGTCGCGCCGGCGGTCGGCCTCGAAGTCGCGCTCGCGGGTGTGCCAGCGCCGGCTGTCGGCCTCGACGATGATCCGCTGGCGGGGGTAGGCGAAGTCCACCCGGCCCTGCGTGTCCCTGGCCCAGGGCAGCTCGTGCTCGCGCACCGGCGCCGGCAGCCCGCCCTCGCGCAGCACGCGCTTGAGCCGGCGCTCGAGCGTGGTCGGGGCCGGGACCCGACCGTCGGACCGGGACTCCAGCAGCGCCCCGAGCTTGCGCAGGCCGCGCTTGCCGGGCCGGCGCAGCTCCTCGAGGCAGCACCTGACGTCCTCCGGCGAGCAGGTCCGGGCCGCCAGCGCCGAGTCCAGGGCGATCCGCAGCCGGCCCGGGTGGGTGTGTGCGGCCAGGTCGACGAGCGTCCGGGCCGGGGTCGTGACCGGGATCCCGTCGACCACCGTGCGGTGGTGCGGGCCCAGATCGGTGGACTGGCGCAGCCGCCCGGTCCGAAGGTGCTGGTGGTCGCCGTGGGCCACGGTCACCACCACGGGCCCGGGCGGGAACGTGTCGACTCCGTGAAGGGCGGCGGCGGCCTCGTGGGAGACGACTGCCCCCGGGCCGGCCTGCAGGCACGCCGCCATCAGGTCGCGGCGCCACGACGGCGCCATGCCCGGCAGGGAGTACACCCCCGGAAGGACCGGCAACCACCGGCCGGTGCGAAGCCGCCCTTCGATCACCTTCTCGGTCGCCCCCAGCCCCAACGCCTGGGCGCGTGCGAACAACAGATACTGCGTGGCAGCCAGAGCGGCCACCGCCTCGTCCACCATGACGCTTCCTCTCCTCGTCGTTTCCGAGGACTTTCGAGTAAATAGCTCGCCAGAATGGCGAGCTATTTACTCGAAGTCGAGACGGGGGGAAGAGGGGGAGGCCGGCGGGGCTAGCCGCCGCTGACGTCCTGGGGGCGGACCTTGCCGGCGGAGATGAAGGGCATCATGGCACGCAGCTCGGCGCCCACCTTCTCGATGGGGTGTTCGGCGCCCTCGGCCCGCAGCTGGTTGAACCGCCGGCGGCCGGCCTTGTTCTCGGCGATCCACTCCTCGGCGAACTTCCCGGAGCGGATCTCGTCGAGGATCTTGGCCATCTCGGCCTTCACGCCCTCGTTGATGATGCGGGGGCCTCGGGTGACGTCGCCGTACTCGGCCGTGTCGGAGATGGAGAAGCGCATGCCGGCGATGCCGTTCTCGTACATGAGGTCGACGATGAGCTTGAGCTCGTGGAGGCACTCGAAGTAGGCGGACTCGGGCTGGTAGCCGGCGCCGACCAGCGTCTCGTAGCCGGCCATCACCAGCGCCGTCAACCCGCCGCAGAGGACGACCTGCTCGCCGAACAGGTCGGTCTCGGTCTCCTCCTCGAAGGTGGTCTCCAGCACGCCGGCCCTCGTCGCCCCGATGGCGTGGGCGTAGGACAAGGCCAGGTCCCGCGCCTTGCCCGAGGCGTCCTGGGAGACGGCGATGAGCGCCGGCACCCCGCCCCCCTCGGTGTACGTGCGCCGCACCAGGTGGCCGGGGCCCTTGGGAGCCACCATGGCCGAGTCGACGCCGGCCGGCGGGGTGATCAGGTCGAAGCGGATGTTGAAGCCGTGGGCGAAGAAGACGGCGTCGCCCTCGGACAGGTTGGGGGCGATCGACTCGTCGTACACCGCCTTCTGCTCGGTGTCGGGGAGCAGGATCATGATGAGGTCGGCCTCGGCCGACGCCTCGGCCACCGTCTTCACGGCCAGGCCGGCGGCCTCGGCCTTGGCCCACGACGACGAGCCGTCCCGCAGGCCCACCCGCACGTCGATGCCGGAGTCCTTCAGGTTCAGGGCGTGGGCGTGGCCCTGGGACCCGTAGCCGATGACGGCCACCTTGCGGCTGCCGATCAGGCCCGGATCGGCGTCGTTCTCGTAGGAGATCTTGGCGACCATGTGCTTATCCGACCTTCCCGCTCACGCTGCGCAGGCGCGGTGCCTGCCGCTCCAGCTTGGGCAGCGCCACCCGGCCGGTGCGCTGCAGTTCGATGATCCCGTAGGGTCGCATGAGGTCCTCGAAGTCGTCGACCTTGGCCGGCGTCCCCGCCACCATCACGGTGAGCTGGTCGGGCCCCACGTCGACGATCTTGCCCTCGAACACCTGCACCAGCTCGATGACCTGGCCCCTCGTGCCGCCGGCGCCGGCCCGCACCGTGGCCAGCACCAGCTCCCGCTCCACCGACTCGTCGGGGTCGAGCTCGTTGATCTTCACCACGTTGATGAGCTTGAACAGCTGCTTGGTGATCTGCTCCAGCGGCTTGGACTCCACGTCGACAACGATGGTGATGCGGCTGAAGCGCTCGTCGTCGGTGGGGGCCACGGCCAGGGAGTAGATGTTGAAGCCCCGGCGGGCGAACAGGCTGGCGACACGGGTGAGGACGCCGGCCTTGTTCTCCACCAGGACCGACAGGGTGTGGTGCTTGAGGGCGGCCATGCTCAGCGCCCCCCCTCACCCTGCGAGGGGTCGACGATGATGTCGTCGTTCGAGTGGCCGGCGGCCACCATCGGGTACACCTTCTCGGACGAGTCGGTGCGGAAGTCGATGACCACGGGGCGGTCGTCGATCGAGTTGGCCTTCTCGATGGCGGGCAGGACGTCCTCGGGGTGCTCCACCCGCAGGCCGACGCAGCCCATGGCCTCGGCCCACTTCACGTAGTCGGGCAGGTCGGGCGACAGGTAGACCTCGGAGTAGCGCTCCTCGTAGAACATCTCCTGCCACTGGCGCACCATGCCCAGGTAGGCGTTGTTCAGGATGGCGACCTTCACGGGGATGCGCTCGGCGCTGGCCGTGACCAGCTCCTGGGCCGTCATCTGGAAGCACCCGTCGCCGTCGACGGCCCACACCATGCGGTCGGGCCGGCCGACCTTGGCCCCGATGGCGGCGGGCACGGCGAAGCCCATGGTGCCGAGACCGCCCGAGTTGACCCACGTGTAGGGGTGGTCGAACTTCCAGTACTGCGACGTCCACATCTGGTGCTGCCCCACGCCCGACACCACGATGGTGTCGTCCGGCGTGGCGTCGCGCAGCTGCTCCACGACGTACTGGGGCTTGAGGGCGCCGCCCTCGTCGAACGACTGGTCGTAGTGGAGCGGGAACTCCTTCTGCCACTGGCGCAGCTGGGCCATCCACTCGGTGCGGTCGGGCTGGGAGGCGGCGCCGCCCAGGGCCTCGACCGCCTTCACCAGCTCCTCGATGACCCGCCGGCAGTCCCCCACGATGGGCACGTCGGGCCGGCGCACCTTGCCCAGCTCGGCCGGGTCGATGTCGACGTGGATGATCTTCGCCTCGGGCGCGAAGGCGGGGACCTTGCCGGTGACCCGGTCGTCGAAGCGCGAGCCGAGGGCGATGAGCAGGTCGGACTTCTGCATGGCGGTGACGGCGGTGTAGTTGCCGTGCATGCCGGGCATGCCGAGGCACAGCTCGTGGCGGTCGGGGAAGGCGCCCCGTGCCATGAGGGTGGTGACGACGGGGATGCCGGTCATCTCGGCCAGGGCCCGCAGGGCCTCGGCGCCCCGCGCCTTGAGGATGCCGCCGCCGGCGTAGATCACCGGGCGCCGGCTCTCCGAGATCAGGCGGGCCGCCTCCTTGATCATCCGGGGGTGGCCCTGGACCGTGGGCTTGTAGCCGGGGAGGTCCAGCGAGTCGGGCCAGTACCACTCCATCTCCTGCATGCTCACGTCCTTGGGGACGTCGATGAGCACGGGCCCGGGGCGTCCGGTCGTCGCGATGTGGAACGCCTCACGGACGATCTGGGGGATGTCCTGGGCCTTCATCACCAGCCAGTTGTGCTTGGTGACCGACATGGTGATGCCGGTGGTGTCGCACTCCTGGAAGGCGTCGCTGCCGATGGCGACCGACGGCACCTGGCCGGTGACGACCACCATCGGGATCGAGTCCATGTAGGCGTCGCACAGGGGGGTGACGATGTTGGTGGCCGCCGGCCCGCTGGTGACCATGGCCACGCCGGGCCGCCCGGTGGCGTGGGCGTAGCCCTCGGCCATGTGGCCGGCGCCCTGCTCGTGGCGCACCAGGATGTGGCGGATGGTGGAGTCGATGATGGGGTCGTAGACGGGCAGGATGGCCCCGCCGGGGAGGCCGAACATGACCTCCACCCCCTCCATCTCGAGGCTCTTGATGAGGGCCTGGGCCCCGGTCAGCTTCATGGTGTCTGCGCTTCCTGGTCGGTGCTGGTGCGGGAACAGTGGTCCGGAACGAAAACGACCTCCCGGTTGGGAGGTCGTGACGCACGCGCGGTGGAACGGCGTGCGTTAGGTGATTACGAGGATTCGGGGTGCGGGCACGGTGCTCCAGTGTTGCACCTGGCGCGGGCGACGGCAACATCGGGCCGGCGCCGTCAGCCCGTTCCGGTGGCCGGAACGACATGGGTTCCGTGTCGTTCCGGCCACCAGAACGAGCGGATCCCGGCACGCCGCTTCGGAGCGGGCAATGATGGGTACAGCGACCGGTGCTGGGCCGACCCCAGCACCCGACGAGCACACGGAGCGTGCGTGGCCGAAGTCGTCCTCGACGGTGTCTCGAAGGTGTACCCGGACGGCACCGCGGCGGTGGCCGACCTCCACCTGGCCGTCGGTGACGGCGAGTTCATGGTGCTGGTGGGCCCGTCCGGGTGCGGCAAGACCACCGCCCTGCGCATGGTGGCCGGGCTGGAGGACATCACGGGGGGCGCGGTGAAGGTGGGCGGCCGGGTGGTCAACGACGTGGCCCCCAAGGACCGGGACATCGCCATGGTGTTCCAGAGCTACGCCCTCTACCCCCACCTGAGCGTCTACGAGAACATCGCCTTCGGACTGCGGCTGCGCAAGGTGGCCAAGGAAGAGGTCGACCGGCGGGTGCGGGAGGCGGCCCGGATCCTCGACCTGGAGGAGCTCCTCAAGCGCAAGCCCCGCGCCCTGTCCGGCGGCCAGCGCCAGCGGGTGGCCATGGGCCGGGCCATCGTGCGCGAGCCGCAGGCGTTCCTGATGGACGAGCCGCTCTCCAACCTCGACGCCAAGCTGCGGGTCCAGATGCGGGCCGAGATCGGCCGCATCCAGAGCAGCCTCGGCGTCACCACCATCTACGTCACCCACGACCAGACCGAGGCCATGACCCTCGGCGACCGGGTGGCGGTGATGCGCAAGGGGGTCCTCCAGCAGGTGGCCACGCCCCAGGAGCTGTACGACGACCCCGTCAACCTGTTCGTCGCCGGCTTCATCGGCTCGCCGGCCATGAACCTCGTCGAGGCCACGGTGGAGCAGTCCGGCGGCGGGTGGGACCTCGTCCTCGGCAGCCGGCGTCTCCGCCTCGACGAACGGGCCGTGGCCGCCCGGCCCGGCCTGGCCGCCTACGCCGGCCGCCGCGTGGCCGCCGGCATCCGGCCCGAGGACATGGAGGACGCCGCAGTCGCCACGGGGGGGCCGCCCGACCGCCGCCTGGCGGTCACCACGGAGCTGGTGGAGGCCATGGGCTCCGACGTGTTCGTGCACTTCGACATCGACGCCCCTCCGGTGGTGACGGAGGAGACCAGGGAGCTGGCCGAGGACGTGGACGCCGAGCGGGCCGAACAGCTGGCCGAGGCACGGGCCCGGGCCTCGGCCAGCATGGTGGCCCGGTGCAGCCCCCGCACGGGGGCCCAGCCGGGCCAGCGCCTGGAGGTGCAGGTCGACACGGCCCGATGCCACTTCTTCGACCTGGAGACGGGCCGGTCCATCGGGGGCAGGGCGCAGGGTGACCAGGGGGCAGGGCAGGTGCCCACGGCAGCAGCGGAAGGAGCGCAAGAGTGACGAGGAACTGGAAGGGCCGGCGACTGCTGGCGCTGGTGGCCGTGCTGGCCGTCACCGCAGCGGCGTGCGGCGACGACGACGACGACACGTCCGGCACCACGGGCGCGCCGTCCACCGGCAAGACGGTCGAGATGATCGCCAAGTGGACCGGAGGCGAGCTGGAGGCGGCCCAGCAGGTGATGGCGGCCTTCACCGAGAAGACGGGCATCGACGTGAACCTGCAGGGTGTCGGTGACGACCTGCCGACGATCCTCTCCACGCGCGTGGAGGGCGGCGACCCGCCCGACCTGGCCCAGCTGCCCCAGCCCGGCCTCCTGGTCGACCTGGCGCGGCGCGGCGCCCTCAAGCCGATCGACGAGTTCGTGGGCCAGGCCGTCGAAGAGCGCTACGCGCCGGTGTGGAAGGAGCTGGGCTCCCACGAGGAGACCCTGTACGGCGTGTGGTTCAAGGGGGCCAACAAGTCCACCGTCTGGTACAGCGTCCCGACATGGGAGGACGCCGAGCTTGAGCCCCCGAAGACCTGGGAGGAGTGGGTGACCGCGTCCCAGGACCTGCTCGACGCCGGCACCACGCCGCTGGCGGTGGGCGGCGCCGACGGCTGGGTGCTGTCCGACTGGTTCGAGAACGTCTACCTTCGCATGGCCGGCCCCGAGAAGTACGACCAGCTGGCGACCCGCCAGATCCCCTGGACCGACCAGAGCGTAAAGGACGCCCTGGTCAAGCTGCGCGACATCCTGGGCAACAACGAGTTCGTGGCCAAGGGGCTCCAGGGCGCCCTCCAGACCACCTTCGAGGACAGCGTCAAGCTCGTGTTCGGCGCGCCGCCCGCGGCGGCGACGGTCTACGAGGGCGACTTCGTGGCCAACACCATCCGCGACGAGACGGAGGCCAAGGCCGAGGAGGACTTCAACTTCTTCGCCTTCCCGTCCGTCGACGGGTCCGACCCCGCCATCGTCGGCGGTGGCGACGTGGTGGTCATGCTCGAGGACCGGCCCGAGGTCCGGGAGCTGATGGAGTACCTGGCCACGGGCGAGGCGGCCGAGGTGTGGGCCAAGCTCGGCGGCTTCACGTCCCCCAACAAGGACGTGGACATCAGCGTCTACCCAGACGACATCACCCGGGAAGCGGCCAGCCAGCTGGTGGAGGCGGAGACGTTCCGCTTCGACCTCTCCGACACGGTGCCCGCCGCCTTCGGCAGCACCAAGGGGGCCGGCATCTGGGGCCGCCTCCAGGACTGGCTGGCCAACCCGTCGAACGTGGACCAGGTCACCCAGCGCCTCGAGGACGAGGCCAAGGCGGCGTCGGGCGGATGACGGCGACGGGGGCGGTCGCCCGGCCGCTTCCCACCGTGAGGGGCCACACGCCGGGCCGGCCGCACGGCCGGCCCGGCGCCACCCTGCTGGCCGGGCTGTTCCTGCTGCCCGCCATCGTGCTCCTCGGCGCCTTCGTGGTCTGGCCGGCCATCGCCACCGCCATCCGCAGCCTCTACAACGTGGCCGGCGACGACTTCGTGGGCCTCGACAACTACCGCACCATGTTCGAGCTGCGCCGCATGCGAAGGGCGATGGTGAACAGCTTCGTGTGGGTCGTCGCCTTCCCGCTCATGGTGGTGACCGTCGGCCTCGTCCTGGCCGTGCTCTCCGACAAGATCGCGTGGAAGACGGCCTTCAAGGCCATCGTGTTCCTGCCCATGGCCATCTCCCTGCTGGCCTCGGGCGTCATCTGGCGGATCGTGTACGAGAGCGACCCCGACCGGGGGGTCGTGAACGCCCTCGTCGACATCCCCCGCTCGGCGCTGTCACCGCCCGGCGACCTGCCCGGCGCCGTGCCCTCCCTGCCCGACGACGTGCAGGTCCGGGGGGACCGGGCCATGGACCTGCCCGTCGACGTGGGGCCCGGGGGCGGGGTGGCCCGCATCGGCCTCCTCCGCATCAACCCCGACCAGCTGCCGGCCGGCGCCGTCGGGGCTGCCGACCCGGCCCCGGTGGAGGGCGCCGTCTCCGGCGTGGTGTGGCGCGACATCAAGCCGGGCGCCGACGAGAAGGGCGTGGTGGAGGACGGCGAGGTGGGCGTGCCCGGCGTGCCGGTCGTGCTCGTCGACGCCGCCGGCGACCGGGCCGGCTCGGCCGAGACCGGGAAGGACGGCTCGTTCCGCATCACCGGCGTCGAACCCGGCTCCTACACCGCCCGCATCCCGGGCAGCACCTTCCGCCCGCCGTGGCAGGGCATCTCGTGGCTGGGCGCCAGCCTGGTCACGCCGGCCGCCATCATCGCCGCCGTCTGGGTGTGGGCCGGCTTCGCCATGGTCACCATCGGCGCCGGCCTGGCCGCCATCGACCGCCAGCTGCTGGAGGCGGCCCGGGTCGACGGCGCGTCCGAGTGGAAGGTGTTCCGCAAGGTCACCGTGCCGCTGCTCGGCCCGGTGCTCGGCGTGGTGTTCATCACCATGACGATCAACGCCCTGAAGATGTTCGACCTGGTGTTCGCGGTGGCACCCGGGTCGGTGCAGGACGATGCCAACGTCATCGCCCTCGAGATGTGGCGCACCGCCTTCACCGGCGGCGGGAACCGCGGCCTCGGCGCGTCCATCGCCGTGTTCCTGTTCGTCCTGGTGCTCCCCATCCTGGCCTTCAACATCCGCCGGTTCCGGATCGACGAGGAGCGCCGGTGAACGCGGCCGGCCGCGTGCTGCGGCGCAGCTCCGTCCGGGTGGTGCTCGTGCTGGTCGCGGTGTTCTGGCTGGTGCCCACCCTCGGGCTGTTCCTCACCAGCCTGCGCCCGGTGGAGACCTACGGGCGCTCCGGCTGGTGGCAGGGGCTGCTGAAGCCGTCCGAGCTCACCTTCGGCGCCTACCGCGACTTCTTCGACAACGCCGAGCTGGTCGACAGCCTCTGGAACACGGTGCTCATCACCGTGCCGTCGGCCGTGCTGGTGGTGCTCATCGCCTCGATGGCCGGCTACGCCTTCGCCTGGATGCGCTTCCCCGGCCGGGACGCGCTGTTCCTGCTCGTCGTGGGCCTGCTCGTGGTCCCCCTCCAGATGGCCCTCATCCCGGTGTTCCAGCTGTACCGCCGGATCGGGATCGACGGCATCCCGGCGGTGGTGCTGTTCCACGTCGCCTTCGGGCTCCCGTTCGCGGTGTTCCTCCTGCGCAACTTCTTCGCCGGCCTACCCCGGGACCTGTTCGAGGCGGCCCGCCTCGACGGCGCCTCGGAGCTGCGCATCTTCCTGCGCATCGTGCTGCCCCTGGGCGCCCCGGCCATCGCCGCTCTCGGGATCTTCCAGTTCCTCTGGGTCTGGAACGACCTCCTGGTGGCCCTCATCTTCGCCGGGGACAGCCCGCCCATCACGGTGGCGATCGGGCGCCGCCTCGGGCAGTTCGGCAGCAACATCGGGATCATCGCCCCGGCGTCGTTCGTCTCCATGGCCGTGCCCCTCGTGGTGTTCTTCGCCTTCCAGCGCCACTTCGAGGCCGGCCTGCTCGGCGGCTCGGT
>JBQTJJ010000125.1:0-13434 GCA_052387235.1 Actinomycetota bacterium | reverse complement strand
CCGGGTTTAGGTCCCGGTGCCGCAAGGCATGGAGGTTCGAGTCCTCTCGCCCGCACAACGCTGTGACCAGGGGTGTTGTCGCCGCCCGCCGCCTTCGTCGACCCCAGCGGGGTGGGCCGGGGCGCCGTTCGCAACCAGTTCCGCAATCTCGCCGCCAGCGCCCTCGCCGCCGCCGGCTTCGCCGACGTCTCCGACCTCCCCGGGACCCTACGGGGCCTGGTCAGCCAGGGTCGCCTGACCTACCATTCTCCTCGTGGAGAGGGGGCCGGCGTGACCGGTCGGCAGATGGCGTGGGCGACCCCCGGCGAGGCCTTTGGACTCGTCTTCCTGCGTGCGACGCTGCGGCGGACGGTTCGGATCGCGCTCGTCGTCGGCACCATCCTCTCCCTCGTGAACCAGGGCGCCGTCATCCTCGACGGCCACGCTTCGACCGTCACGTGGTTGCGCGTCGCGGCCAACTACTTCGTGCCCTTCTGCGTGTCCAGCGCAGGGTTCCTCAGCGCCACCCGGGTGGCGCGGGAGCCGGCGCCCCTGGTGGAACCGGAGACTGTTACGACGAGCCCCGTAGGAGGCGCACCATGAGCTGGCGAATGAGCGGGACGTACTACAGCGCGTGCAGCTGCAAGGTCGGCTGCCCCTGCCTGTTCGGGGAGATGGAGGGCGACGAGGGCTGGTGCTCGGGCACGCTCGCCTTCCGGATCGATCAGGGCAATGCCGACGGGACGGACATCGGCGGCACCAGGGTGGCCCTCAGCGCCGACTGGCCCAGCGGCTTCCTGGCCGGCGAGGGCACGGCGCGGCTCATCTTCGACCCGGCCCTCTCGGACGAGCAGCGGAGCGCCCTCGAGGCGGTGTTCTCCGGCCAGAAGGGCGGCGTCTTCGAAGCGGTGGGATCCCTCGTCTCGTCCTGGATGCCGGCCATGGAGGCCCCCATCGAGATCGAGGGCGACGACGACGAGACGAGGGTGCGGGTGGGCGAACACTCGACCCTCATGGTCAAGACGCTCAGGGGCCCGTCCGGCGAGGCGACCCGCGTCCTCCACGCCGCCGCCGCCTTCCGCGACGACACCGTGCTCGCCGACGGGCGCGGGTCGACGTCGTCGCTGCCCGACATGAAGGCATGGGAGAGCGGCGGGCACGCCGAGACCGCCGACTTCGAGTGGGAGGCGTGAGGCAGTCACGTCCTGATCGCCGGGGGAACCGATGACCACCACCGAGCCCACCACTGATCCCCGCGCCGCCGAGGTCCTGGCCGGCCGCCCCGACACGCCGCGATCGGCCATGGCGGTGCTGTCGCGGCAGGTCACTGCCGGTGTGGTCCTGTGGCTGGTCGTCTTCGCGTCGGCGGCGTGGGCCCTCACCGCCCGCCAGGCCAGCGACATGGACGACATGGTGTCCGGCCTGGGCCAGGTCGGGGCCCGGGCTGCCAACGACATGACCGCACCCGTCTTCCTGGCCATGTGGGTCGGGATGATGGTGGCCATGATGTTCCCCACCGTGGTCCCCATGGTCCTCGCCCACCGGGCGGTGGTGCAGCGCCGGGGCGAGGGGGCCGGGCCCACGGTGGCCTTCGTCGGCGGCTACCTGGCGGTGTGGTCGGTCATCGGCCTGGTGCCCCTGGCCGCCTTCCTCGGGTTCCGTGACCTGGCCGCCGACGCCGGCGACTCCCGCTGGCTGCCCACGCTGGCGGGCGGGATCCTGGTTGCCGCCGGCGCCTACCAGTTCACCGGCTGGAAGGCGGTCTGCCTGGGGGCCTGCCGCGGCCCCCTGGCCTTCCTGTTCCGGCACGACTTCGGCGGCGGCTCCCGGAGCGCCTTCCGCAGCGGCGTCGCCCACGGCGCCTACTGCCTGGGCTGCTGCTGGGCCCTCATGGCCGTGCTGGTGGTCGTCGGCCTGATGAACCTGGTCTGGATGGCGGCGCTCTCGCTCGTCTTCCTGGCCGAGAAGAACTGGCGCCACGGGATCGGGCTGACGCGGCTGGTGGGGGCGACGCTGGTGGTGCTGGGCCTGGCCGTGGCCGCCCGCCCCGCCCTCCTGCCCGACGTCTCCGGCGCCGGGTCGGGGTCGCCGGCACAGATGTCCGACATGGGCGGCCACACCGACCACATGGAAGACGGCATGGACAGGGACACGGGCTGACCCCGGCGCACCTCAGCCGGTGAGCTTCATCCGCGGTCGACGGCTCATGACGGGTCGGGGCCGCTCCATTCGAACCGGATGTACTTGCTCGACTGGCCTGTCCGGTCCCACTGGAAGCCGAAGCCCTCGGCCCGATCGGTGACGGCCGTCCCCTGGATCGTCACCGTGCCTGGGCCCACCTCACTTCCGGGCGCGTTGTGGATCTCCACTCGGGCTCCGGGCGGTGTGGTCGGACCGGTGAGGGCCTCGCCGCGGGCTTCGACGCGGCCGGGGACCCGCCCCTCCCACCACCCGAGGTCGTCCGACATGGAGAACTCGATGGGGGCGAACTCCACGCCTCGCATGTCGCCGATGAGGTCGGCGAGGGCCGCAGGCCACCCGCCGGCCTGGCCGCCGAAGATCATCTGCAGCGCCTCCCGCTGGTGCTCGTCGGCCCGTTCGTCGAAGTAGGCGCCGAAGGCCATCTTCGTCTCCCCCGCCCAGATGTTGCCCCTGAACGAGAGCAGGGCGAGGACGTTCAGCCCGTCGAGCGTCACTTCGCCGTAGTGACCCTCCCGGACGTGGAAGAAGTTGATCCCGTCGCACTCCTCGAACGTCGGTGTCTGGGCGAAGGTGCACGGGCAGGGGATGTTGCACTTGCAGGCGTCGAACCAGTCTCCGCTCAGGCGCCAGCCCGGAACGTCGGCCATGCTGACCTCCTTGGTCGGTGAGGCGCACTACCGATGGTGACGGTAGCGACCGCGAGCGCGCCTGGCAATGGCCGTGCGCCCTGTCGCTGGCCGGTTCGAGCCCGTGCCGCCAGGCAACGCCATTCCGCGTGCAGAAGCCGCCCGGCCTGGGGTGTCCCTGCACGCGGAAACGGGTGCCGAGATCAGGGAGCGATTCAGGGAGCCTTGACGGCCCTCGCCGCGTTCACCCGGCCGTAGCCGTACAACGGGTCGCGGCCGGGAAGGCCGAGGTCGTCGGACGTGGACTTCAACACGTCGACGATCTGGCTGTTCGTGCGGCCCTGGGCCGCCAGGAGGGCGGCCACGCCGGCCACGTGAGGCGTGGCCATGGAGGTGCCGGCCAGGTACTCGTAACCCTTGTCGATCCCGGTGCACACCGACGCGGGCTGGGTGCGCAGGTAGGTGGAGAGGATGTCGCCGGCGCAGGTGATCATGGCCTCGCCGCCCGGGGCCACCACGTAGGTGCTCGACATGGTGGCGTCGGCGTTGGTGTAGAAGGTGCGCACGTCATCGCGGCCGGTCGCACCCACGCACACGGCCCTCGGGTGGGCCGACGGCTCGGCGCACAGCGGGAAGGTGTCGTTGCCGGCGGCGATCACCACCACGGCGCCCTTCTCCCACGCATAATGGACGGCGTCGTAGATGGATTCCAGCTCGCCGATGATCTTGACCACCCGGTCGACCCCGGACAGGAAGCCGAGGGAGAGGTTGATGACGTCGGCGCCCTTGTCGGTGGCGTAGCGGATGCCGGCCGCCACCTGGTCGGCCGTGCCGCTGCCCTCCGCATCCAGCACGCGGACGGGGAGCACCTTGGCGCCCGGTGCCGTCCCCGCCACCCCGACGCCGTTGTCGGTCACGGCGGCGACGATGCCGGCCACGTGGGTCCCGTGGCCGTTCCGGTCCTGGGCGCCGTCCTGCACGCAGGTGCGAACCCGCTTCTTGTTCGTGCAGACGCCGTCGGGCTCCACCATGTCGGCATCCGGGTAGGTTTTCAGGTTGGCGGCGAGGTCCGGATGGCCGAGGTCGACTCCGGTGTCGACCACCGCCACCAGCGCCCCGGTCCCGCGGCTGGCAGGCCACGCCTGCTCGGCCGCGATTTTGGTTAGGCCCCACTGCTTCGCCCGGTAGGGATCGGGCGTGGTGGTGGCGGCGCCGGCGCGGGCCGCGGGGACCAGGAGCGCCAGCGCGACGGCGGCGCGCAGCAGTGGACGGGGCACGGGAGCCTCCAAGGGTCCGGGTGGGCGCAGGGAGTCTGTCGCCCATGGTGCCGTGGAGCAAGCGTCGCCGTCCGTACGCGGGAGCGCCCCACCGCGGTGGGGCGCTCCTGCGTACTCCCGCCAAGCCGGCTGCGATCAGTACTTGCCGGGGCTGAACGCGTCGTCCAGCAGGCTGTCCTGCTTCCTGGCGTGCTCCTGCGCCTCCTCGCGGGTGGCGCCGGCGCCCTCGGCGACACGGCCGTCGGCTTCGTTCTGACCCAGGATCACGACGCTCTCGTTGCCGGCGCCGTCGAAGATCGATGTCTCCCCGGTGCCGACCGGGCCTCCGGCGCCCTGGCCCTCGGGGGCCCTGCGGCCGGAGTCGCGGAAATCGTCCTTCACTTCCTTCGGCATGCGATCCACCCCTTCGTGGGTTGCTGTCGTTGGTCTTCGCTACCTACCCGGGGCGGCGAGGGGCCAATCGTGGACGCAGCCGCGGTTTGCGGGTTCTGAACCCGGCCCCGGTGGGGACAAGCGGTCCGTGACCACGACGCTGGGCGACCATCACGAGGACACGGGCGACGAGCTGGCCGAGCGGGCCGGCGACAGCCCCTGGGTGGAGGGTCTGGCCCGGGCCGGGCTGGCGGCGCGCGGCGTGCTCTACGTGGTGGTCGGCATCCTCGCCCTCCAGGTGGCGTCGGGGAAGCGGGGTGAGCACGCCGACAAGCAGGGTGCGCTCGCGGCACTGGCCCGCCAGCCCCTCGGCAAGGTGCTACTCGTCGCGGTGGCGGTGGGGTTCGCCGGCTACGCCCTGTGGCGGTTCCTGTCGGCCTTCCTCGACACCGAGGGGGAGGGGTCCGACGCCGGCGGCTGGGCCAAGCGCGCCGCCGATCTGGCCCGGGGCCTGCTGTACGCCGGCTTCTTCGTGGCTGCCGCACGCCTCGTCACCGGGTCGAGCGGCGACGACCGGACCAGGGAGGCGGACCTCACGGCCGGCGTCCTGCGGGCCCCGGTCGGCCGGGTGGCCGTGGCCGCGGTGGGCCTGGCCGTGATCGGCGGCGGCCTCTACAACGGGTACCGGGCCCTGTCCGGGAGGTACCGCAGGAAGCTCCGGACCGGGACCATGAGCCCGGGCTCCCGGCGCTGGCTGACGGGCATCGCGACCGCCGGCCTGGCCGCCCGCATGGTGGTCTTCTGCCTCATCGGGGCCTTCCTGGTGAAGGCGGCGGTGCGCTACGACCCGAGCCAGGCGGTGGGCGTGGACGGCGCCCTCAAGCGGCTGGCCGACAGGGCCCACGGGCCGTGGCTGCTCGGCCTGGTGGCGGTGGGCCTGTTCCTGTTCGGGATCTACTCGTTCGTCGAGGCCCGGCACCGCCGCGTCCTCGAGGGGTGAGCCGGGGGCCTACGTGGCCTCGCCGGCCAGCACGGCGGCCAGGGCCCGGAAGGCCCGGCCCCGGTGCGACACCGCGTTCTTCTCCTCCGTGGACATCTGGGCGAACGTCCGGTCGTGGCCCTCGGGGACGAACACGGGGTCGTAGCCGAAGCCGCCGTCGCCGCTCGGTGCCAGGGCGATGCGGCCGGCCACCACCCCCTCGGCCACCATTTCCCGCCCGTCGGGGAACCGGGCCAGGGCCACGGTGCGGAAGCGGGCCGACCGGTCAGAGGCGCCGGCGAGGGCCCGGAGCAGGGCGGCGACGTTGTCGGCGTAGGTGGCGCCGGGGCCGGCGTACCTGGACGAGTACACGCCCGGCGCGCCGTCCAGGGCCGCCACCTCCAGCCCGGTGTCGTCGGCCACCGCCGGCTCGCCCGTCGCGTCCACGATCGCCGCCGCCTTGAGCCGGGCGTTGTCCTCCAGCGTCTCCCCGGTCTCGTCCACGTCCGGCACCGAGGCCGGGCGCGGCACCAGCTCGAACCCGGAGAGGACCGCCGCGATCTCCACCACCTTGTCGGCGTTGGCCGTGGCCACCACCAGCCGCACGGCCGTCAGCGCCGGGGAGGCGGCTCGGCCAGGACGGCGGCCTGGGCGTCGAGGATCTCGGCGATGCCGTGCTCGGCCAGGCCCAGCAGGTCGTCCAGCTCGCCGCGGCTGAACGGCAGGCCCTCGGCCGTGCCCTGCACCTCCACGAAGCGGCCCGACGACGTCATGACCACGTTCATGTCGACCTCGGCCTTCACGTCCTCGGCGTAGTCCAGGTCGAGGAGGGCCACGGCCTCGACGATCCCCACCGAGACGGCGGCGCACGCCTCGGTGATGGCGAAGGGCCGGGTGGGCGTGCGCTGGCCCAGGCGGGTGAGGGCGTCGTGCAGGGCCACGTAGGCGCCGCTGATGGCGGCGGTGCGGGTGCCGCCGTCGGCCTGGAGGACGTCGCAGTCGAGCACCACCGAGATCTCGCCCAGGGCCGTCAGGTCGGTGACGGCCCGCAGGCTGCGCCCGATGAGGCGCTGGATCTCCTGGGTGCGGCCCGACTGCCGGCCCTTCACCGCCTCCCGTCCCACCCGCTCGGTGGTGGACCCGGGCAGCAGCGAGTACTCGGCAGTGACCCAGCCCTTGCCGCTCCCCTTCATCCAGCGGGGCACCTGCTCCTCCACCGACGCCGTGCACAGGACCCGGGTGCGGCCCATGCTGGCCAGCACCGACCCGGCCGCGAACTCGGTGTAGTCACGCTGGAAGGCGACGGGGCGCAGGTCGTCGGGCTTGCGGCCGTGGCTCCTCTCGGTGGCGGTGGTCATACGTCGTAGGTCTCGTGCAGGCGGGCCAGTTCCACGGGCCGACCATAGGCCGGCTCGGCCTCGGCCCGGCTGGCCCCGGGGTCGACGGTGGGCCACACGTGGGTCAGCACGAGGCGGCCCACGCCGGCGTCCCGGCCCATGGCCCCGGCCTGGCGGGCGCTGAGATGGCCGGCCGTGCCCTCCATGGGGGCCAGGTAGGTGGCCTCCACCAGGGCCAGGTCGATGCCGGGGCCGAGGGCGGACAGCGACCACCCGGGCCCGGTGTCGGCGGTGTAGGCGAGCGAGCGGCCCTCGGCGTCGATGCGCACCGCCAGCGTCTCGGGCGGGTGGTCGGTGCGGGAGAAGCGCAACTGCAGCCCTCCCACCGCCGCCGTGTGGCCGTCGGCCACCTCGTACCACGCGAAGGCCGGCTCGGTGTCCCCCGAGACCCGCTCCCGCAGGCCGGCCGGGGCGTAGACGGGGACGCCGGTGTGGTCGAGCACGTAGGTGCAGGCCACCCGGTAGCCCTCGAGGTCGCTCCAGTGGTCGGGGTGCTCGTGGGTGAGCACCACCGCGTCGACGTCGGCCAGGCCCACGTGGCACTGGAGGTTGGCCATGGAGCCCGATCCTGCGTCGAGCCAGACCGTCGTGCCGGCACCCCGCACCAGGTAGCCGCTGCAGGCCCCGGCCGGGCCCGGGTAGCTGCCGCTGCAGCCGAGCACGGTGACGCTCAGTCCCATGTCCACCCCTCCGCCTCCTCCAGCTCGGGGCCCAGCAGCCTGCTGCCCAGCGACTTGAACGCCTCCACGTCGCCCGACGACACGAACCGGTGCGATCCCTTGCCGCCGCTGCGCCGCACCAGGCCGGTGTCGTCGAGCAGGGCCCGCACCTCGAACGCCGTCTCCTCCGCCGACGACACCAGCACCACGTCCCGGCCCATGACGTCGCCGATGGTGCGGGCCAGGAACGGGTAGTGGGTGCAGCCCAGGAGGACAGTGTCCACGAAGGCGTGGCGCAGGGGGGCCAGCAGGCGCTCGGCCAGCACGTGGACCTGGTCGCCGTCGGTCTCGCCCCGCTCCACGAACTCCACGAAACCGGGGCAGGCGCAGCACAGCAGCTCCACGCCGGCGCGCGAGCTCACCGCCGCCCGCTGGTAGGCGCCCGAGGCGATGGTGCCGACGGTGCCGATCACGCCCACCCGCCGGTTGCGGGTGACGGCGGCGGCGGCGCGCAGGCCGGGGTCGATCACGCCGACCAGGGGGACGTCGTGCTCGAAGCGGAGCAGGTCGAGGGCGGCGGCCGATGCCGTGTTGCACGCCACCACCACCATCTTCACGCCGTGGCGCCGCACCAGCAGGGTGGAGACCTGGCGGGCGTACTCTCGCACCTCGTCGAGGGGGCGGGGCCCCCACGGGTAGCGGCCGGTGTCGCCGAAGTAGACCACGTCCTCCTCCGGCAGCAGGTCGATCAGGGCGCGGGCCACGGTGAGCCCGCCGAACCCGCTGTCGAAGATCCCGATGGGCCGGTCGTCCACGGGCCGGTCAGAAGTACATGATCCGCTTGGCCCGCTCCGTGACCACGTCCAGGTCGTCGGTCCAGGCGCCGGTGGAGAGGTACTTCCAGCCCCCGTCGGGGAGGACCACCACGATCACGGCCCCGTCCACCTCGGCCGCGCAGCGGGCGGCGCCGGCCAGGACGGCGCCCGAGGAGATGCCGGCGAAGACGCCGACGTCGATGAGGCGCCGGGTCCACTCGATCGAGTCCCGGGGCCGCACGATCATCTTGCGGTCGAGGAGGGAGGCGCCGTCGTTGGCCTCGAAGATGGGCGGCACGAATCCCTCGTCGAAGTTCTTGAGGCCGTCCACCATCTCGCCCACGGGCGGCTCTACCGCCCAGACCTGCACGTCGGGGTTGCGGCCCTTGAGGAAGCGGCCGACCCCCACCAGGGTGCCGCTGGTGCCGAGGCCGGCCACCAGGTGGGTGACGTCGGGCGCGTCCCGCCAGATCTCGGGGCCGGTGCCCTCGAGGTGGGCGTCGACGTTGGCCTGGTTGCCGTACTGGAACGGGAACCACCACTCGGGATGCTCGGCCGCCAGCCGCTGGGCCTCCCGCATGGCCCCGTTGGAGCCGCCGGCCCCGGGCGTGGAGATGATCTCGGCTCCCCACACGGCCAGGAGCTGCTTGCGCTCGTCGGAGACGTTCTCCGGCAGCACGACCTTGAGCCGGTACCCCCTCACCTTGGCCACCATGGCCAGGCCGATGCCGGTGTTCCCCGACGACGACTCGATGATGGTGTGGCCGGGGCCGAGCAGGCCCTCCTTCTCGGCCCGCTCCACCATCGACAGGGCCACCCGGTCCTTCACCGAGCCGGCCGGGTTCTGCCCCTCCAGCTTGGCCAGGATCCGCGAGCTCGGGTTGGCGCTCAGGGCCGACACGTCGACCATCGGCGTGTCGCCGATGAGGTCGAGGACGCTGGCGTACGAGGTCACCGGCGGCGCTCCGCCGTCAGGCGGCGCCCCCGGCGACGGCGGGGAGGATCGAGATGACGTCGTCGTCGGAGACCTTGGTGTCCAGCTTCTCGAGGTAGCGCACGTCGTCGTCGTTGCGGTACACGTTGACGAACCTGTGCAGGGTGCCGTCCTCGGTGACCACCTGGCCGGCCAGGTTGGGGAACTGGCGCACCAGGTCGTCGAACACCTCGCCCACGGTGGACCCGTTGGCCTTCACCGTCACCTGGCCGCCGGCGTGCTGGCGGAGGATGGTGGGCAGGCGCACTTCGACGGGCACGGGGCCTCCCTCGAGACGGATGCGGACAGCTGTGATCCTACGCCCACCCCGGGTCCTCCACGACCTCCACCGCCTCCTCCTCGACGCCGCCGTCCACGATCCGGAACGAGCGCACCACCGGGTCGGCGTACTTCAAGGAGACGAGGACGTAGTGCCACGCCGGGTCCGGCGCCTGGGCCACGTCGGTGGGCGACGGGTAGGCCTCGGTGTGGGTGTGGGAGTGGAACACGCCGATGAGCTGCAGACCCCGGTCCTCGGCGTCGCGGTCGGCCCGGAGGTGCTGGAGCGGGTCCACCGTGTAGAGCCGGGCCGACCCGGCCACGTTCCGGGTCGGGTAGCAGATGCCGGCCTCGGCCGGCTCGGGCGTCCCGCCCAGCAGGCCGCACGCCTCCTCGGGGAGACCGGCCAGGCAGTGGTCGACCATCTGGCGGCGCACGGTGGCGGCGAGGCGGAGCATCGGGGCGGGAAGGGTAGCCTCGGCCGGCCATGGCGCCCAAGCCGCAGAAGCAGCCGAAGGGCCCCCGGCCCGTCGCCCAGAACCGCAAGGCGCGCCACGACTACGACGTGCTCGAGACCCTGGAGTGCGGCATCGCCCTCCAGGGAAGCGAGGTGAAGTCGATCCGCGACGGCAAGGTCCAGCTGCGCGACGCCTACGCCCTGGTCGAGGGCGGCGAGGTGTGGCTGTACGGCGTGCACGTGTCGCCCTACGCCATGGCCACCGGCTTCGGCGGCCATGACCCCGAGCGCCGGCGCAAGCTGCTGCTGCACCGCCGGGAGATCGACGAGCTGCGGGTGCGCACCAGCCAGGACGGGCTGGCCCTCGTGCCCCTGTCGGTCTACTTCAAGGACGGCCGGGCCAAGGTGGAGCTGGCCCTGGCCCGGGGCCGGCGCACCTACGACAAGCGCCACGCCATCGCGGCCCGGGACGCGGCCCGGGAGGTGGAGCGGGCCACGGCCCGGGGCCGGCGGGAAGAGGCGTGAGCCCACGGGCGTTAGGATGGTGTCCACAGTTGCACCTACACACGAGGGGGTGAAGGGCTTCGACTTCGGTCGTCGAGGCAGGTGAAGCGAGCCGTGGTCTCCGGAGCCACGTTAAAGAGCCGGAACAAAACACAAGCGCCGAAGACAACTTCGCGCTCGCTGCCTAAACCACAGCGACGTCGGCCCGTTCCCAGCCCCGCGGAGCGGATGCCGGCGCCATCCAGTGGGGCTCACCTCCCGGTTCCGTCAGCGGACGGGGAGGGACATCTCAGCTGACTGGGGCCCGTCGCCGAGTGCCGGTGACGACGACGGGCCCGAGATCCTCCACCGGCTGCGCTCGGAGAAGCCCTGCTGAGAAGCTGAAGGACGCGGGTTCGATTCCCGCCACCTCCACGACATTTTTGCTGCAAACGCCCTGGTCAGGGGCTTGTAGGGTTCCGGCGGGACACCGCCATGACACAAAAAAGACACAAGAATTTCGGCGGCACCGGGCGCGCAGACACCGGTTTTCCTACGTTCGTCGAGTGGCGGGCCGGTGTGAAGCGCCTCCGAACTGTGCTTCGAGACGACCACACCCAGTGATCCTCGCGGCGGCCGGCGAGCGACACCGACTATCTCGTGGCCGTTTGTACTGAAGCGACAACAAGCTGCTGCGCTCTTGCCGCTGCGGCTTTGAGTGCCGGGTTGATCCTGATCGTCTCGGCGTTCTAGGACGGGGACGCGACGGCAGACCGTCCGTCTCTACTGCCGGGTTGTCGCGCCGGCCGCCACGCCGATCTGGTGATCGCGAGCGGGTCCGTCGTCTCAGCGCTCCGAGGCGGGCGGGCTGCTCAGGGTGCCGGCGATCGCACGTCTGAGCGGGTCCCACGCTTCGCTGGCGGCTCAGTTCCCCGCCTCCTGTTCCAGGGCGTCAAGGGACACGATCGCGCCCGGATCGAAGCCGTCGAGTTCGTGCATGGCTCCGTCCGTCGTCGACACCAGCATGAGCGAGGACGGTTCGGCGGCGACGATCCACTCACCGGCCCAGGCCAGGGCACCCAGGCCGTTGGTGGACCGCCAGAGGGGTCGGCCGGCGTCCGGCGACTCGAGGCTGGCGACCACCACCTCGTTGCCATCGATCGTGAAGGCCCACCTGTCTCCCTCAGGTGAGAGGGCTACGGCGAAGGCCTCCCTGCCGGCGAAGCAGCAGAAGGCTGTGGCACCCGGGCGGAGCACCTGGACCGAGCCGTTCTGATTCAGGGCGAAGGTCGTGCTCCCAGTGCTGTCGGCCATCACGGCGACCAGATGGCCGCTCCGGAGCCCCATGGTTTGTCCGTCACCGAGATGTTCGAAGGGCCGGAACTCCGGCATCACGACCTCGGGGAAGGCGCAGCGCCAAGGATCATCCAACGGTCCCATGGACAGGGGGCAACTGTGCGGCTGCGGGCCCGGCTGGTGACGCAGGAGCGTGATTCCTTGGGGGCTGACGGCGAAGGTGAGCAAGTAGCCGTCGATGGGGCAGTATCCGGCCGGGGCGTCGGGCTGGACGGTGAACGGCAGCTCCAAGGCGACCTCGGCCCGCCCCGGTCCGAGCAGCCGGTCGATCCGGACGGCCGAGTCGCCGACGAGTCGGCTGGCCAGGATGTTGCCGTCGGGCGACCAGCGGGCCCAGGCATACCCGGGAGCGCCGGGACCGTCGCCGGTCCCGCCCGTCCAACGCGTGGCGGAAGGCCCGTCGACGACCCACACGGCGCCGTCCGAGCCCAGGACCAGCACGGCCGGTGCGTCCGTCGGCCACCCGGCTACGCGCCGGGAAAGGGGATCGGATGAGGCGATGCGTCCGGTCGCTCTCGGAAAACAGCGGTCCACGCCGACCGGATAACCGAACCTTCCGGCCTCGTCCAGGGTGGTCGAGGTCGTACCGGCCGCCCGCACCTCCTCGCGGGGATCCTCGGTGAGCGCCGGAACGACGACCGCCACGACGGCTGTGACGATAACGAGCGCGGTCGTCGCCGCTCGCCGCCGTCGCCGGCGCTGGATCGCATCGGCCTTCGCGTGCACCAGGGCGAAGATCTCATCGTCAGAACGCAAGGGAAGTCGCCTCCCAATCTGGGCCGATCGACGACCGCAGCTTCGCCAGGGCACGGGCGCAGTGCGTCTTCACCGAGTTGGGCGAAATGCCCAGGCACGCCGCCACCTCCAGCTCCGGTAGCCCCGCCAGATAGCGGAGGATGACCACTTCTCGCTGACGGCGGGGAAGGGCGCGCAGCGCGGCGACCAGTGCGAGGCGCAGAACCACGGGCTCCTCGTGGTCGGTACGAAGATCCGGGTCGATCGTGGCGAGACGGCGGCGCCGGACAGAGTCCACCGCAACGTTGGCGGTAACCCGCAGGATCCACGCCCGCCGGTAGGGCAGCCGGCTGAGCTTCGGCCACGAGACGAGGGCACGGGCAAAGGCTTCGGCGGCTGAGTCCTCCGCCTCGGCGACCGTGCCGAGTATGCGGTAGGCGAGCTGGTAGGCGGCACGGTAGGAGTGGCGAAACTCCTCCTCGAAGCCCCCCTTGTCATCCACCACTGCCTCCAAATCGTCTCAGACGTCGGAGCTGGGTGACAGCCGCGGCGAAGAACTCCGGTCCGCCGACCCGCGTTGGTCGCGGCGCCCGCAGCGGCGGCAGTCGACACCTATGCCGGGCGGTGCGCCGTTGAGCCACCCAAACGGTTGATCGGTGCCCGGTCGAGGCCGCGCCAGGCGCCCCTCAGCGGTCAGGGAACGTGGGCGACGCTCCAGGACGTGAGTACGGCCTCGACCCGGTCCGCGACCCGTTGGCGCGCTTCGATGCGATCAACGCCTCCCATCAGCAACTCGTCGTAGGACGTGTCGAGGTGACGGACGGAGGCAACCACCGCCAGAGTCA
>JBQTJJ010000124.1:0-29802 GCA_052387235.1 Actinomycetota bacterium | reverse complement strand
TACGGGTCCGAGGGCCTCGACCAGGGCGGCGACCAGCCCGTCGAGGGTGGAGCTGGCCGCGGTCACGGTGGGCTCCAGGCCGTGGGACCGGGCCGCGGCGGCGGTGACGGGGCCGATGCAGGCCACGACGGGCGGGGCGCCGGCCGGGCCGGCAGCGGCCACGAAGGCGGCGACCGAGGAGGCCGAGGCGAAGGCGATGGCGTCGGCCCCGGCCACGTCGGCCAGGAGGCCGGTCGGGGGGACCACGGGCTCGGTGCGGTACGCCTCCACCACGTCGACCTCCCAGCCCCGCTCCCGGAGCCCGTCGGGCAGCACGTCCCGGCCGTCGGACGCCTGAGGCAGGAGGACGCGGCCGGCGGCGGTAGGCGGGTCCGGGAAGGCGTCGAGCAGGGCCTCGGCCACGAACCGCCCGGGCACGAGGTCGGCCACCACGCCGCGCCGGGCCAGGGCCTCCGCCGTGCCGGGGCCGATGGCGGCCACACGCGCCCGGCCGAGGGCCCGGGCGTCGCGCAGGTGCACGAAGAGGCGCTCCACCGCGTTGGCCGACGTGCACACCACCCAGTCGTAGGAGGCCACACAGCCGGCCGCGTGCGCCAGGGCGGCGCCGCCGTCGGCCGGATCGGCGATGGCGATGGTGGGGACCACCAGCACCTCGGCGCCGGCCGCCTCGAGCCGGCGTGCCAGCTCCGGCGCCTGGTGGCGGGCGCGGGTCACCGCGACCCGGCGGCCGAACAGCGGCCGGCGCTCGAACCAGGCCAGGTCCAGGCCGGCCACCCGCCCGATCACGATGGTCACGGGCGGCTCCAGGTCGGCGTCCGGGAGGGATGCGAGGGTGGTGCGCACCGTGCGCTGGTCGGGCCGGGTGCCCCATCGCACCGCCACCACCGGGGTGTCGGGCGCCAGGCCGCCGGCCAGCAGTCGGGGCACGAAGTCGGCCCGATGGGCCACGCCCATGAGCACCACGATGGTGCCGCCGGCCCGCCCCAGCGCCTCCCAGTCGGTGGGCCGGTCGGCGCCGTGCTCGCGGTGGCCGGTGAGCACCGTGAACGACGTGGACAGGCCCCGATGGGTCACAGGGACGCCGGCGTAGGCCGGCACCGCCACCGCCGCCGACACCCCGGGCACCACCTCGAAGGGCACCCCCGCCGCCAGCAGGGCCGCGGCCTCCTCCCCGCCCCGGCCGAACACGAAGGGGTCGCCGCCCTTCAGCCGCACCACCGTGAGCCCGGCCGAGCCCCGCTCCACCAGCAGCTGGTTGATGGCCTCCTGCTGCACCGGGCCGCCCGGCCGCTTGCCCACGTCGATCCGTTCGGCGCCGGCCGGCGCCAGGTCGAGCAGCGACGCCCGGGCCAGCCGGTCGTGCACCACCACGTCGGCCCGGGCCAGCACCTCGGCCCCCCGGACCGTGAGCAGGCCGGGGTCCCCGGGGCCGGCACCAACCAGGTAGACGGTCACCCTTCCCCTCCCCCGCCGGGCGGACTGGTAGCGGCATCGGTGGCCAGGGGGACGGATCCCGCTACCAGTCGGGGGGGGAGTCCGGCACTGGTAGCGGCATCGGTGGCCAGGGGGACGGATCCCGCTACCAGTCCGCCCGGCGCCGGCGGGGCGGGGCGGGGCGGGGCGGTCATGCCAGTCCCCGGAGGCTGTCCAGCAGCCAGGCCCCGCCCGACTCGTCAAGGAGTCGGCGGGCCAGCGAGCGGCCCAGCGCCTCGGGGTCGGTGCCGGCGCCGGTGGCCTGGAGCACGACGTGGCCGTCGAGGCTGGCCAGCACGGCGGTGAGGGTGACGACCTCGCCGTCCACCACGGCGTGGGCGGCCACCGGCAGGTCGCAGCCGCCGCCCAGCTCCCGCAGGTAGGCCCGCTCGGCGTCGACGGCGAGCCGGGACGGACCGTGCTCCAGCCGGGCCAGGGCCGCCAGCAGCGCCTCGTCGCCCTCGCGGGCCTCCAGCGCCAGCGCGCCCTGGCCGGCCTGGGGCACCATCCGGGCCGGGTCGAGGCGCTCGGCGATCACGCCGGCCCGGCCCAGGCGGTCGAGGGCGGCGGCCGCCACCACGATGGCCCCGTGCTCGCCCGCCTGGGCCAGGCGGGTCTCGATGTTGCCGCGCAGGCCGGCGAAGGTGAGGTCGGGGCGGAGGGCGGCCAGCTGGGCCCGCCGGCGCACCGACCCGCTGGCGACCCGGGAGCCGGGCGCCAGGCCGTCGAGGGTCGACCCCACCAGGGCGTCGCGGGGGTCGGCCCGCTCCGGTACGGCGGCCAGCACCAGGCCGGCCGGCGTGGTGGAGGGCAGGTCCTTGGCCGAGTGGACGGCGAAGTCGGCCCGGCCGTCGAGCACGGCGGCCTGCACCTCCTTCACGAACACGCCCCGCCCGCCCAGCTCCCAGATGGGCACGTCCTGGCGCCGGTCGCCCGAGGTCTGGACGACCACCTCCTCCACCGCCACGCCGAGGCGGGCCGCCACCCACCGGGTCTGGGCGAGGGCCAGCGCGCTCCCCCGGGTCGCGGCCCGGAGCACCGGCACTAGCGCTCCATCAGGCAACATTTGCCGCGCTCACGACGGCCAGGGCCACCGCTGGCGTCGTTCTCGTCCTCGACGCACGCAGTGTTCGCCTTCGTCCTGCGGCCTTGCCAGCGGCGTCCCTGGCTCGCCGTGAGCATCGCCAACGATGCCTGATGGAGCACTAGAGGTCGAACAGGGCGCGCAGGGCCTCGGCCAGGCGGTCGCCGCCGGCGGAGCCGGCCGCCTCCTTCAGGCGCACGGTGGGCTCGTGCAGCAGCTTGGCCAGCAGGGAGCGGGTGAGGGCCTCCACCGCGGCGCGCTGGTCCGGGTCGAGGGTGTCCAGCCGGGCTGCGAAGCGCTCCACCTCGGCCACCCGCAGGTCCTCGCCCCGCCGGCGCAGGGCCACCACCAGCGGCGCCAGCTCACGGGCGGTGGAGGCGGCCGTGTAGCGCTCCACCTCGCCGGCCACGATGGCCTGGACCTTGTCGATCTCGCGCCGCCGCCCCGCCAGGCCCTCCTCGGCGAAGGCCCGCAGGTCGTCCATGTCGAGCAGGGTGACGCCCGGCAGCAGACCGACGCCGTGATCGACGTCGCGGGGCACGGCGATGTCGACGACCAGCAGGGGCCGCTCGGGGCGGGCCGCCATCACCGGCTCCAGGTCCTCGGCGTGCAGCAGCACCGACGGGGACCCGGTGGAGGTGAGGAGCAGGTCGGTCTCCTCGAGGGCGGCGCCCAGGGCGCCGAGGGCCACGGGACGGCCCCCCACCCTCGACGCCAGGGCCACGGCGCCGGCCCAGCTGCGGTTGGCGACCATGACGTCGGCCAGGCCGGGCGTGGCGGCCAGTGCCACGGCCATGCCCTCGCCCATGTCGCCGGCGCCCAGGACCAGGATGCGCCGGCCCGCCAGCTCGCCCAGCCGCTGGGCCGCCATCTGGACCGCGGCCTGGGACACCGAGGTGGTGCCCCGCCCGATCGCCGTCTCCGAGCGCACCCGCTTGCCCACCTCGACGGCGTGGCGGAACAGGTTGCCGAGCACGGGCCCGGCCGCGCCTTCGGCCGCCGCCTTCTCCCACGCGCCCCGGACCTGGCCGAGCACCTCGCTCTCGCCCACCACGGCCGAGTCGAGTCCCGACACCACCCGGAACAGGTGGCCGGCGGCGGCATCGGCGTAATAGGAGTAGAGGTGGTCGGCGAAGTCCTCGGGAGGGGTGAAGCCCAGCTCGGCCAGGAAGTTGCGGACGTCGACCACGGCCCCGTGGAAGCGGTCGGTGGTGGCGTAGACCTCGGTGCGCATGCAGGTGGAGAGGACGACGACCTCACCGAGGTTGTCCCGGCCGCGCAGGTCGTCCAGGGCCTTGGGCAGGCGCGCGTCGCTCACCGTCATGCGCTCGAGGATCTCGAGCGGCACCGTGCGGTGATTCAGGCCTACGACGAGGACAGACACGCCTGGAGGCGCTCCTTCGCTTGCTGGAGGTGCCCGGACCGGATCAGGTCGAGCATGTCGGAGTCGAGTGCACTGCGCCAGTCGACGTCCTCGGTGGAGCGGCCCCCGGCCCGCACCGCGTCCCGCTCCTCCGACAGCAGGGCGGCCAGCACCTCGTATTCCGGCCCGACGTCGGCGGCCAGGCGCTCCTTGAGCCACACGGCCAGGGCCGGGCTGTGCCCGCCGGTGGAGACGGTGAGCACCACCGGGCCCCGTCGCACCACCGCCGGGAGGGTGAACGAGCAGCGGGCCGGGTCGTCGGCGCTGTTCACCCAGACGCCGGCCGCCTCGCCGTCGGCGAAGACGGCCCCGTCGACGGTGGCGTTCCCGGTGGCGGTGACGGCCAGCCGGTAGCCGCCCACCTCGCCCTGCTGGTAGGGGCGCTCCTCCCACGTGACCCCGTCCAGGGCCCGCACCTCGGGGCCGACCCGGGGGGCGACGACGTGGACCACGGCGCCGCAGGCGAGCAGGCCCTCGGCCTTGCGCGCCGCGACCCGGCCGCCGCCCACCACCAGGCAGCGCCGGCCCGCCACGACCAGGTGCACGGGGTAGAGGGAGGCGTCGACGGGCACGGCCTGCTCCTCAGGACGCCGGCGCGGCCGGGGCCGAGCCGTTGCCGGCGACGGGGCGGCGCTGCTGGTAGAAGGACAGGATCTGCAGCTCGATCGACAGGTCGACCTTGCGGACCGACACGAACGGCGGCACCGACAGCACCACGGGGGCGAAGTTCAGGATCGACCCGACGCCGGCCGCCACCAGCCGGTCGGCCACGTCCTGGGCCGCCGACGCCGGCGTGGCCACCACGCCGATGGCCAGCTCGGTCTCGGCCGCCACCGCGCCCAGCTCGTCGAGGTGGCGGATCACCAGGTCGCCCACCCGCTCGCCCACCTTGGCGGGGTCGGCGTCGAACAGGGCCACGATGTGGAAGCCGCGGGCCATGAAGCCCCGGTAGTTGGCCAGGGCGTGGCCCAGGTTGCCGAGACCGATGATGGCCACGGGCCGGTCCGAGGTGAGGCCCAGCTCCCGGCTGATCTGGTACAGCAGGTACTCGACGTCGTAGCCGACGCCCCGGGTCCCGTAGGAGCCCAGGTACGACAGGTCCTTTCGAACCTTGGCGGCGTTGACGCCGGCCATCTCGGCCAGGCGCTCGGAGGAGATGGTGCCGGGCCCGTCGGAGAGCTCGTACAGGCTGCGCAGGTACACGGGCAGGCGGGCAACCGTGGCCTCGGGGATGCGCCGGCGGCCGCGGTCAGCCATCACCCCGATGGTACGACTTCGTGCGTCCGTTCACAAAGACGTGCAAGAGCGCACACCCGGCCGGCGCCGGCGCCGGTGCGGTCCCTAGGCTGGGGGGCGGATGCTCCACACCGCCCTCGCCTCGGCCGCCGCCCTGGTGGCGCTGGCCTTCTCCATGTCGACCTTCGAGCGCTGGCTGGCCCGCCACCGGCCCCACGAGCTGGCGTGGAGCGTGGCCCTCGCCATGTTCTCGCTGGCCTCGGGGGCGCTGGCGGCCGGCGCCGCCCTGGGCTGGGGCGGCCTCACCTTCCGGCTCTTCTACCTGTTCGGGGCCATCGCCAACGTGCCCTTCCTGGCCCTGGGCACCGTGTACCTGCTGGCCAGGCGGCGGACGGCCGACCTGTGCGCGGTGGCGGTGGTGGTCTTCTCCGCCTTCGCCGCGGGCGTGGTGGCGGTGGCGCCGTTCACCGCCCCCCTGCCCCGCGCCGAGCTGGCCCGGGGCTCCGAGGTGTTCGGCCCCCTGCCCAGGATCCTGGCCGCGTCGGCGTCGGGCCTCGGGGCCCTGGTGGTCGTCGCCGGCGCCCTCTGGAGCGCGGCCCGGGTGCGCACGGCCCGCATGGTGGCGGCCAACTCGCTCATCGCCCTCGGCACCGTCGTCACCGGCATGAGCGGGCTGCTCAACTCGGTGCTGGACGAGATGGACGGCTTCGCCGTCACCCTCGTCGCCGGCGTCACCCTGATCTTCGCCGGCTTCCTGGTGGCCACCGCCGGCCCGGCCCGGGCGCCGGCGCCGGCGCCGGCGCCACAGGCCCTGCCGGCGGGCGGTACGGACCGGAGGGCGGACGCAGCCGCCCCGGTGGCGTCCACCCGGGCCTGACGAGGGTCCGGCCTAGGCCAGGACGAAGAACTGGACCAGCGCCGCGCCCAGGATGAGGGCCAGCAGCAGGACCAGCACGATGGTGGTGCCGGGCCTCACGCCGCCCCCAGGATGACGGCGTCGCCGGGCCGCAGGCGCAGCTCCTCGGCGGCCGATCGCCGGTCCAGGGCCACCGACACCAGCCCGTACGAGTCCACCACCAGCCCGACCTCCCCCGTCTTGAGGGCGCCGTAGGTGGGCGCCCGGCGGGCGGTGCGCACCTGGTCGGCGCCCCACCGCAGCGTGACCCGGTCGCCCAGGCCCTCGATCTCGTCCGGGTCGACGTTCAGCTGCACGTTCCCGTAGCCGTCGACCCACAGCACCTCGCCCACCAGCCCGCCCTCCTCCTGGCGCGAGAGCGGCAGGATGCCCGGGCGCAGGGTGACCGGGTCGACCTCGGGCCCCAGCTCGGCCAGGTCGACCCCGTTGCAGATGTGGGCGGCGGCCGGCGCGAACACGTCCCGGCCGGCGAAGGTGGGACCCGGCGACGGGAGCCGGAACGCCTCGTGCACCAGCTCCACGGCCCGGTTGGAGCCGCCCACCATGGCCACCGCCGGCGCCAGCAGGCCGTTGTCGGGCCCGATGAACACGGCCTCGCCGTCGCCCACCTCCACCGCCACGGCCCGGCGGTCGGTGCCCACGCCGGGGTCCACCACCGCCAGCACGACCCCCGGCGCCAGGTACTGCACGCTGCGGACCAGGGCCAGGCCGCCGGCCCGCACGTCGTGGGCCGGGACCCCGTGGGTGACGTCGATCACGGTGACGTGGGGCGCGAGGGAGCGGATCACCGACCGCACCACGCCGGCGAACTCGTCGGTGGTGCCGTAGTCGGAGAGGAACGAGACGGTGTCGTGGTGGCGGCCCACGCCCCTAGTGGAGCACAGCCGGCCGCCGGGGTTCCCCCAGGGGCCCTCAGCCGGCCTCGGTGTAGCGGTCGCCCAGGTACTTGTCGACGTCGTCCTCCCGCAGCCGGTACGACTTGCCGACGCGCACGGCCGGGAGGTCGCCCGCGCTGATGAGGCGGTACACCGTCATGTTCGAGACCCGCAGCTGGGCCGCGACCTCGGCCACCGTGAGGAACCGGGCCTTCGCGTGGTCTTCCCGTGCCAGTGGAATCACCCCTCTCCGCGGGGCGCACTGTACGACACTGTGGCCGCTGAGGGAAGTGGGGCCATTGTGGACTAGCCCGGCCCCCGGCCGAGCTCCCGGGAGCGCCGGGTCGCGGCCTGGACCGCCTCCGAAAGGGCGGCCCGCACCGCCCGTTCCTCCAGGGCCCGGAGCCCGGCCGCGGTGGTCCCTCCCGGCGACGTGACGGCCGCCCGCAGGGCCTCCGGGCCCTGGCCCGACTCGGTGAGGAGCCGGGCCGACCCCAGCAGGGTCTGGAGCACCAGCGCCGTGCTGGTGGCCCGGGGCAGGCCGGCCAGCACGCCGGCGTCGATGAGGGACTCGGCCACCAGGAACACGTAGGCCGGACCCGAGCCCGACAGCCCGGTGACGGCGTCCAGCAGGTGCTCCGGCACCCGCACGACGGTGCCCACCGCCGACAGGAGCGACTCGGCCCAGGCCAGGTCGTCGTCGGTGGCCGAGGAGCCGGGCGCGATGGCCGCCGCCCCCGCCCCCACCAGGGCCGGGGTGTTGGGCATGGCCCGTACCACCCGGACGTCGGGGCCGAGGGCGGCCTCGAGCGAGGCCAGCGTCACGCCCGCGGCGATGGACAGGACCACCGGCGTGCCGGTGGCCGCCACCGCGCCGCACGCCGCCTCCACGTCGTCGGGCTTGACCGCCAGCACGGCCCCGTCCGCCGGCGCCGGCTCGCCCACCACCCCCACTCCCTCGAAGCGCTCCTGGAGCTCGCGCCGGCGGGCCGCCACCTTCTCCACCACCACCAGCTCCGAGGCCGCGGCCCAGCCCGACCGCAGCAGGCCGGCCACCAGGGCCTCGCCCATCCTGCCGCCGCCCACCACCGTCAACCGTGTGCCCACGACCCGAACGCTGCTCCACCGGGCCGGCCGCCGCAAGCCGGATCAGGTGAGGGGCCCGGCTCCCGCCGCCGCCCGGGGTGCGCTCCGGCGGCGGCGGGAACCGGGAGGGACAGCTCAGCCGATGTCCGGGGCCCCGTCCGACTTGGCCCGCTCGATCACGAGCTTGCCGATCTTGTGGCCGACGTCGAGGCCCACCTCGTTGTCCTTGCGCCAGTGGATCCCGCCCCAGAGCCGGGCGTTCGAGGCCTCGGCCGCCTTGGTCCGGAAGTCCTTCTCCCGGTCCGGGAAGATGTACGAGAGCAGCTCGCTGATGGCGCCCGAGTAGGTGGCGTGGCCCGAGATGTACGACGGGAAGAACGGCGTGTCGATGTACGGCGTCCAGGCCGGGTCGACCCCCGAGTCCTGGATGCCGTTCTCGGGACGGGGGTCCCAGTAGGCGTACTTGGCGTCCCAGGCCGCGATGCCGGCGTCGGCCATGGCCACGTTGGCGAGGGCCATCACCCGCTCGGCCTGGGGCTCGCTGGGCTTCAGGTCCCGGAGGTAGGCGAGGGTGACCTCGTTCCAGATGCCGGCCGGCAGGGGCGTGCCCTGGCCGCCGGCCCAGAAGGTGGCGGCCCGCTTCTGGTCATCGGTGAGGTTGTTCTTGGCCTCCACGACCTCCCTGGCCGCGGCCTCGAACTCGGGTGTGCCGAACACGGGCGGGGGCGGGGGCCGGAACTGGCTGCCCGACGTCATCACCCAGGTCTTCCACGAGCCGGCCAGGGGCGAGACCGGGTTGGCCACCTTGCCGGTGGGCGGCTCCCAGTACCGGGGGCGCCCGCCGGGCCGCTTTCCGTCCCACACCTTGTCGGAGCCGTCGGCCTTGGCGTAGGCCACGACCTTCTCGGCCACCTTGGCGCCCAGGGCCAGGCCGGCGTCGACGTCGCTGCGCCGGGCCGCGCCGGCCAGCACCCGGGAGTCGGCGGCCTGGTCGGCCGCTTCCTGGAGGCGCAGGGCGGGCCGCTCGGGGAACAGGTAGGCCAGGGTGCCGGCGGCGGCGGCGGCGATGGCGGCGTGCTCGTTCGGGTACGACGGGTCGGGCCCCGGCTCCGAGATGCGGTCCACGCCGTCGGGCGACGTGCGGTCGTACTCGTACTTCCAGTGCCACGTCGCCACCATGGCGTCGTATGCGGCCACGCTCACCAGGCCGTAGGCCCGGGACGAGGAGGCCGGGTCCTTCTCCCGGGCCGACACGAACTCGAGGGCCATCTTCATCCAGGGCGCGGAGATCGGCTCGCCCGAGCCGCTCCAGCGCCTGACGAAGTCGGCCACCTCCGGCGTGCGCTCGGCCACGAGCTCCTCCAGCTCGGCGTCGTCGGCCCGCTCCTCGGCCGACCCCGCGGCGGGCGGCGGGGGCACCTCGATCTCGTCGGGCGAGGTCAGGACCCACGTCTTCCACGTCCCGGCCGTGGGCTCCCTGGTGGCCGCGCCGGCCGTGGTGGTGCCGGTGGTGGCGTCCTCGTCGTCGTCGCTCCCGCATGCCCCCGCCACCAGGGCGAGGGCCACGGCCAGCGCCAGGGCGGCGCGCGCCCTGGACCGGCGGGACGGGGTCGTCGTGGTGGTGGCGTGGGCGTCCATCGGGTGGTCCTCCTGGGTTCTCGGTGGGAGAGTACGGAAGGAGGCGTAAACGCCGCGTAATCCCCGCGTAAAGGTCAGCTGGGCGGCGCCAGGACGGCCGCGATGTAGGCCACCGCGACCGGCGCGCACCAGATCACGAGCGACTTGAACCGCTCCGGTGGCAGGTCGGGGGGCAGCACGTAGTTCTGCTCACCCACCGTGGACCGCAGGTTGCCGAGGATGACGTGCGGCGTGCCGGCGGCGTCGGCGCTGGTGCGCGGGTTGGGCGACTCGCTCAGCCAGAGGAAGAGGTCGGTGTTGTTCGAGACCTGGAAGTCCTCGAACCGCAGGGCGTGGCGGCCGTCCGCCAGCCTGTACAGCCGGACCCTGCCCTTGCCCTCCATCTCCACGTTGAAGAAGTCCCCCTCGCCCAGCACGGGCGCGGTGTCCATGCCCGGGAGGGGCGGCTCGCGGAGCGGGAAGTCGACCTGCTGGTCCACGATCAGCTCCCACGGGCCCGTGGCCTCCACCACCAGGCGCACCGGGCCGGTGACGATGGAGTAGCCCTCCTTGTTCCCGGGGCAGGCGCCGTCGATCAGGGGCGCGCCGCGCCGGGGGGGCGGGATGGTGGTCACCTTCAGGTGGCCGGCGTCGCACTTCCACCGGGCCCGCCACTGGATGGCGCCGGGGAGGATCTCGAACGGGTCGGTGCGGGTGGCGCCCGACCCGCTGAGGGTGGTGAGGGTGTCCCAGCGGGGTGCGGAGCGCTCCACCGCCGCGGTGGTGGTGGTGACCTCCGACGCCACGGTGGTGCCGGCCGCGCCCGGGCCCGCGTCGTCCGACGACCCGCAGGCGGCCATGAGCGGGAGAAGGGCGAGGAGGGCGGCGGCCCACCGGCTCCGGCGGGCTCCGACACCTGCGCGTGCCATAGGCGCGACGGTAGTTCCTCTACCTCAGGGGAGGAAGCGCATGGGGTTCTGCGGCGACCCGCTGACCCGGGTCTCGAAGTGCAGGTGGGGCCCGGTGGAATGCCCGGTGGACCCGACGTAGCCGATGACCTCGCCCTGGCCCACGCTGGCGCCGTCGTTGGTGCCGAGCCGGCTCTGGTGGGCGTAGAGCGTCGTGAGGCCGCCGCCGTGGTCGATGATCACGCAGTTCCCGTAGCCGCTCATGGAGCCGGCGAAGATGACCTCGCCCGCCTTGGCGGACCGGATGGGCGTGCCCGTGCCGGCGCCGATGTCGATGCCGGCGTGGAGGCGACCCCACCGCTGGCCGAAGCCGGACGTGACCGAGCCCCGCAGGGGCCACACCAGCCCGGCCCCCGAGATCCGGCCGTCGAGGCCGGGGTCGGAGGCGGAGCGGGAGGCGCGGGCCTGCTCCCGTGAGCGGATGAGGGCGGTGAGGCCCGACTCCTGGGCCGCCACCGCGTCGGCCTCCGCCTGGTAGGCCCGTATGCGGGCGTCGAGGGCGGCCGACAGGCGCTGCTTCTCCCGGCGGGCCGTCTGCAGCTCCGACAGCCGGGCCAGCACGACCTGGCGGCGCTGGGCGGCCAGGTCCCGCGCCGCATCGGCGCGGACCTTCTCGTCGCCGAGGTCCTCCCGGAGAGCCCGGAGCCGGTCCAGCACGTCGCGGTCCTTGTTGGTGACCTGGGCCAGCAGGGAGCTGCGCCGGCTGGCGTCGCCCAGGTTCCTGGAGCCGATGACGCCGACGATGGCGTTGTCCTTGGGCCGGACGTACACGGACACGGCCCGGTTGACGACGGCCGTGTGCAGGGCCGTCATCTCCGCCTCGGTGGCGGCGATCTTCCGCTCCGACTCCGCCACCGCCGCCAGGGCGGCCTGGACGGCCTGGCGGGCGGCGTCCGCGCCGGCCTGCTGGGCCGCCACCTGGCGGTCGAGCACGCGCACGGCGGAGGTGAGCTGGGCGTCCGACGCCCGCAGGTGGTTCAGCTGGGCCGCCAGCTTGGCCCGCTTCTGGCGGGCGGCCTCCCGCCGGGCCCGGATCTGGGCCGTGGTCTCGCCCGCTGATGCCGGCGTCGCCCCGGCCACGAGCAGCAGCGCGACGACCGCGGCGACGACGGCTCGGCACGTCCTCCCCGCTGCTTGGCCCACCAGGCGACTCCCAACGGCTCCCCGCTGGAGCCTGGGAAACGGTAGTGACTCGCGTCACTGACCGCAACCACCCGCACCCGCCAGGTGGGCCGGTGCCCGGGCGCGCCGGAGCCCGAGGAACCTCCCGGCGGCATTCGCACTTCCCCGAACGAATGGCGCCGTTCCGCCCCTCGGGCCCGCGGCACCGCTCAACCTAGCCCTGCCCCCCGCCGCCGACAAGGGGGCGAAAACCCCCGCCCCGGCGTCGCCTCTTCCGAGCAGGTAGTTGACTCGCAGGCCCTACGTGCACTCCACCAGCGAGCGGGAGGTGAGGTCGGTGCAGAGCCGGCGCAGGCGGGCGGCCGCGCCCGACCAGGTGTAGCCCCGGGCCCGGGCCGCGGCCCTCCGGGCCATGTCGGCCGCCAGGACGGGGTGGTGCAGCAGCTCGGCCGTGTACGCGGCGAAGTCGGCCGGGTCCCGGCCCTCGACCAGGAACCCGGTCCGGCCGTGGTCCACGAGGGTGCGCAGGCCGCCCACGGCGGAGGCCACCACCGGGGTGCCGCAGGCGGCGGCCTCCAGGGCCACCAGGCCGAACGACTCCGACCGGCTCGGCACCAGGCACACGTCGGCGGCCCGGTAGAAGGTGGACAGGAGCTCGTGGGGCTGGGGGGGCACCATCCGCACCCGGTCGGCGAGCCCGAGCTCGGCCGCCAGGGCCCGCACCCGCGCCACCTCGGCCTCGCCGCCGGGCCCGCTGGGGCCGCCGACGACGACGAGTGAGGCCTCGGGGGCGGTGGGCACGACCTCGGCCAGGGCCCGCACGGCCACGTCGAGCCCCTTGAGGGCCTGGATGCGGCCCACGAACAGCAGCAGGGGGCCGGGGCCGAACCCGAGGGCCCGCCGGGCCTGGGCCCGGTGCCCGGGCGAGAAGAAGGCGTGGTCCACGCCCGGGGGCACGATCTCGATGCGAGCGGGGTCGGCGTCGTACAGGGAGGCGATCTGCGACGCCTCGACGGTGCACGAGGCCAGGACGGCGTCGGAGCACCCCATGACCGCGGCCTCGGCCCGGGCCCGCCGCCCGGGATCGGTGTCGCCCTCGGCCTTGACCCGGGCCAGGGTGTGGAAGGTGGAGACCAGGGGCAGGTCGAGGCGGTGCTTGAGGTCGTGGCCCACCAGGCCCGACAGCCAGTAGTTGGCCGAGATGGCGTCGGCCGGGTGGCGCCGCATCCGTGCCAGCACCCCGTCGGTGAACTCCTCCACCAGCTCGGGGAGCTCCTCCTTGGCCACCGGGCCGAGGACGCCGGCCGCCACGTGGTGCACCCGCAGGCCCGGCTCCACCGCCACCACGGCCGGGGCGTCGGGAGCCTCGGCTCGGGTGTACACGTCGCACTCGACCCCGGAGCGGGCCAGCGCGGCCGCCAGCTGGCGCACGTACACGTTCATGCCCCCGCCGTCGCCGGTGCCCGGCTGGGCCAGCGGGGAGGTGTGCATGGAGAGGACGGCCAGCCTGCGCATTCGGATCAGCCAAACCCTACGCGGAGGCCCGTTGTTCCCGGAAGCTACGTGAGGAGGGTGTCGACGGAGGCCTCGCCCGACTTGTACCGGCGCACGATCTCGGCCTGGAGGGCGTCGAGCCGCTCGTGCAGGCCCCGTCGCTGGGACGACACCCGCCGCTCCAGCTCGACCATGGCGTCGGCCAGGCCCCGCACCCGCTCCTCGGCCATCTCGGACAGCACCGTGGCCTTGTCGACGTCGAAGATGAGGTCGAGCTCCCTGGTGAGGAGCCGGTGGTTCACGTCGGGCAGGTCCAGGCTGGGGAGGCGGCCGCCGGTGCTCGTGCGCGTGCCCCGCTCGGCCAGGATGTCCGGCAGGTTGTCGATGATCTCCGACAGCTCGCCGGTCCCGCCCTCGGCCCGGCGCTGCAGCTCGGCCAGCACGATGTCGAGGCGGACCTGCACCAGGCGGCGGAGGTACGACAGGGCCGACTCGGCCTCGGCGCACTCCGCCTTGCGGGACCGGAGGTCCACCATGGGCAGTTCGGTGAGACGGTCGAGATAGCCGGGGGCCAGCAACCGGTCGAGGTCGAGGGCCTCTGACATGCCGCGATGCTACCGCCCGGCACCCCGCGATCCCGTACCGGCGCCCGCCGGCGTCAGGCCAGGCGGCCGGACCGGCCGGCGGGGTGGTACCGGAAGACGGCCCGGCCCCATATCGACGGCACCGGCCCGAACGACCGGCTGTCCGTACTGGCCGCCGGGTTGTCCCCGGCCACGACGTGCCCGCCGGGGCCGACCTCGGCCACCCGCTTCACCAGCAGCCGGGAGGGGAGCCGGGGGTCCCGCACCACGACCAGCGCCCCGGGCCCGGCCCGACGGGCCCGCACCGCCAGCACGCGGTCGCCCGGCACCAGGGTGGGGCGCATGCTGTCGCCCTCCACCACCACCCGCCGGAGCACCAGCGCCGCTGCAGCCGCGCCGGCGGCGGCCACCGCTGTTGCCCAGCCGGGCCAGCGGGTAGAAACAGGGGGCACACCTCGCATACGAAGGAGCATCGTCATGCCCATTGTCCTCCGCCTGCTCGAGCTGGCCGACCGCGTGCGGCCGCCCCGACCGGCCTCCGCCCACTGCGACCTGCCGTGCGGCGTCTACGACCCGGCCCAGGCCCGCATCGAGGCAGAGTCGGTGCAGAAGATCATCGAGAAGTACCACGCCTCCTCGGACGAGGCGTTCCGCCAGCGGGCCCTCGTCATCAAGGAGCACCGGGCCGACCTGGTGAAGCACCACCTGTGGGTGCTGTGGACCGACTACTTCAAGCCCGAGCACCTCGAGCAGTTCCCCGAGCTGCACGACCTGTTCTGGCGGGCCACGAAGGCGGCCGGCCAGGCCAAGCAGACCACCGACGCCGCCAACGCCGAGAAGCTGCTCGACCTCATCGAGGAGATCGCGGTGGTGTTCGCCAAGACCAAGCAGGGCTGACTCGCAGCACGGTCCCGCCGTCGCCGGCCTGGCGGGGGTAGCTTGCCCTCGCCAGTGCCAGGACCCGTTCGTTGGGGGGAGCGTCGATGGAGATCTTCTCGCAGGCCGGTGGCGAGATGCTGTCCCGGTGGGGCCACTACCTGTCCGGGGTGACCTGGATCGGCCTCCTCTACTACTTCAACTTCGTGCAGGTCCCCTCGTTCGCCCAGTTCGAGGCGGCGTCGCGCACGGAGGCCATCGAGAAGCTGGTCCCGCGGGCCCTGTGGTGGTTCCGCTTCGCGGCCATGCTCACCCTGGCCACGGGGATCATGATCCTCGGGTTCCAGGAGAACCTCACCGGCGGCGCCTACTTCAAGACGGCGCCCGGCATCGCCATCTCCACCGGCATCCTGCTGGCGCTGGTCATGTTCATGAACGTGTTCATGGTGATCTGGCCGAACCAGCGGGTGGTGATCGCCAGCGCCCGCACCGTGGCGGCCGGCGGGCAGGCCGACCCGGCGGCGGCGGGCGCGGGACGCAAGGCGCTGCTGGCCTCGCGCACCAACGCCTTCTTCTCCATCGCCATGCTCTGGTTCATGGGCGTCACCAGCCACCTGGCGGCCCAGGAGTACGAGATCACCCCCCAGGGCGGCGAGCGCGGCCTCTACTGGCTGGTCACGCTGGCACTGGTGGTCCTCTTCGAACTCAACGGCCTGGGCCGCATCGGCGGCACCGCGCCGGGCGGCACCAGGGCATACCTCGACGACCACAAGAAGACGATCATGGCCGGCTTCGGCCTGTGGTTCGTGTTCGTGCTGCTCTGGGAGCTCCTCTTCTGACCTTCCGAGGCGCGCCGCCGGCCGCCGCTACTCCAGGATCCGGGCGGCCACCAGGCACCACACCGGCGCCACCACCAGCAGCGAGTCCAGCCGGCGCAGCGCCGGCACCCGGGCGCCCTGGTGCCCCAGCAGGGCCGAGCCGGCGTAGGGGCCGAGAGGCGTGAGGGCGATGGCCAGGCCGCCGAGCACCCAGGGCGTGACGCCCCGGAAGGGGGGCACCAGGACGGCGGCCACGGCCAGGGTGACGGCCGCCATGCTGGCCATGCCGGCGGCCGGGCCCTCCCACCCGCTCCTGGCGCCCGTGCCGACCACGTAGACGCTGGCGTCGTGCACGCTCACCAGGGCCAGCAGGACGAACACCGGCACCAGGCCGGAGCGCAGCAGGAGGACGGGCGAGGCGGCAGCCAGGCCGATGGAGCCGGCGATGACCAGCGTGAGGACGGGGTCGGCCCTGCGGGGGCCGGCCATGGCCGCCCCGGCCAGCACCACGGCCGTCACCGCCGCCGCGGCCACGCCGACGGCCAGTGGCCCGGCCGGGGCGGCCAGCACCAGCAGGGCGGCGCCCGCGCCGGCCGCCGGGGGGGCGGGGCGGGGCCGGCTCCGCCAGGTGCGGGCGGCCTGGACGCCGGCCAGGCCGGCGCAGGGCGCGAGCAGGAGGGCCAGGGGCCAGCGGCCGGCGGTGAGGGCCGCGACCCACACCACGCACCACACCACGCCCAGCCGGGCGTGCGGGCCCACCACCCGGGGGCGGGCGTCCAGGCTCCGCACCCGCGCCAGCCACCCGGCGCCGGCGCCCGCCCGGCCCGTCCCGTCCCTGACCGCCATCCCCGGCAGGGTCACCGTCGGCCCGGCCACGTCAGGCCGACCCGCCCGACACGGGTGGGAGCACGGCGACCTCGTCGCCCTCCCCCACCGTCGTGTCGTCGGAGGCCGGCTCACCGTTCACCCACACCCGGCTGCCCCCCAGGACGGCGGCGAACCCGTTCCCGTAGCGCTCGCGGGCCCGGCCCAGGACCTCGCCCACGGTGGCCCCGTCGACCTCGTCACGCCCGGTCCCGGCCGCCTCCCGGGCCGCCGCGAACAGCCTGAGCACCGGCATCGGCCCGCTCAGGACGAGATCTCGGCCCGCCCGTTGGAGATCACCAGCACGCCGGCGCTGTGCGCTTCGAAGGCGTAGGCGTGGCGGTCGCCGTGCGGGCCGGCGTCGTAGACCGTGGTGACGACGTCGCTCCCCGGGAACACCGGGCGGGAGAAGCGGACGGCCAGGCGGCGCAGCCGGCCCGGGTCACCGCCGGCGACGGTGGCGATGACGCCCTGGCCGGCCATGGCCATGGTGCACAGCCCGTGCACGATGATCCCGGGCAGGCCCACGCTGCGGGCCACCTCGTCGTCGACGTGGATGGCGTTGTCGTCGCCCGAGGCCTCCTTGTAGCGGTAGGTCTGGTCGTCGTCGACGTGCACGGTGAAGCTGCCGGCCTCCCGGGAGCGGGCGTCCCGGGGGAAGCTGTGGTCGGGCTTGTCGGGACCGAGGTCCTCGCCGTCGCTCATGCCCCGGATGAACATGGTGCAGTACTGCTCGAGCACGGGCTCGGTGCCGCCCTCGTCGGTGCTGACGACCCGCATGGTGTAGCGGGTGCCGGAGCGGCCCACCCTGATGCTGAAGGCCTCGGCCGCGGTCGCCAGCACCTGGCCCGGGGCCAGCGGGCGGTGGAAGTGCATGTCGTGCTCGCCGTGCACGATCATGAGGAACGCCTCGGGCGGCACCATCGAGGTGAGCGCCTCGCTCATGGCGTCCCAGGTGGGCACCACCGCGAACACGGGCGGGGCCAGGGCGCCCGACCGGTAGGCGGGGTTGGGATCGTTGGTCGCGGCCGCGTAGGCGACGGCCCGGACCGGGTCCACGGCCTCGACCCGCCGCCCGAAGGTCGTGCCCAGCTTCTCGATCGCCAGCGCCATGGCGAAACCGTACCGGACCCCCGTCCCGCACCGGCCGGCCCGCGGAGCCTTAACCTTCGGGGCCATGGCCCGGCTCCTCGTCCTGCGCCACGCCCAGTCGACCTGGAACGCCGAGTCCCGGTGGCAGGGCTGGGCCGACGCGCCCCTCACCGATGCCGGCCGCGAGCAGTCGGCGGCCATGGCGGCCCGCCTCGCCGACCTCGGGGTGGCCTTCGCCGGCGCCGTCTCCTCCGACCTGCAGCGGGCGGTCGAGACGGCAGCCATCGTGGCCGGGCACCTCGGCCTGGGCCCGGTGGGGATCGAGCCCGACCTCCGCGAGCGCGATGTCGGCGACTGGACCGGCCGCACCACCGACGAGATCGACGTGGTGTGGCCCGGCGCCATCGCGGCGTGGCGGGCCGGGCGGCTCGACCGGCCGCCCGGCGGCGAGGTCGAGCCCGCGTTCCGGGCCAGGGTGGTGGGAGCCTTCGAGCGCCTCGCGGCCCGTCCCGACGCGGACCTCGTGGTCGTCACCCACGGGGGCGTGATCCGCTCGCTGGAGCGGCACCTCGGGGGGGACCCCCTGGGTACCGCCAACCTGTCGGGCCGGTGGCTGGAGGCCGCCGGCGGCCGGTTGGTGGGCGGCGACCCCGTCGCCCTGCCCATGGTGGAGGAACCCACCATCACGAGCGCTCTGTAGAATCCCCTCAAGCCCGGCGCCCTCCTGCCGATCTCATCCGAGCCGGTGAAGTCGGCGCGCGCCCGGACGAGGAGGGTCATCCGAATGGCTCGGAACGGCACACCTTCGCGGTGGGCAGCAGTTGGGCACAGCTATGCGGCCGACGCCAGGAGCGCCGGGGCCGAAGCGGCCACGGACGCCATGACCGGGGCCGACCCCCGCCTGCTCGTCGTCTTCTGCGCCGAGACCTATGACGTGAAGGAGCTGCTCGCCGGGATCGCCGGCGTCGCCGGCGGCGTGCCCGTGATCGGGTGCTCCACCGCCGGCGAGATCTCGGGCGGGGGACCGGGCGACGCCGGCGTCGTCGCCATGGCGCTGGGCGGCCCCGGCTTCACCGTCGCCACCGCCGCCGCCCGCGCCGACGGCGGCCGGCTGCGGGAGGCCAGCGCCGAGGCGGCCCGGTGCGTCGACCGGCTCGGCCCCGCCGGCCACCGCGTGCTGCTGCTCCTCACCGACGGCCTGGCCGGCGACCAGCAGGAGGTCGTCCGCGGCGCCTACCAGACGGTGGGCGCCGAGATCCCGCTGGTCGGCGGCTGCGCCGGCGACGGGCTGAAGATGAAGGGCACCTTCCAGCTGCACGGCACCGAGGTGCTGGAAGGGGCGGTCGTGGCCGCCGCCATCTCGTCGGACGCCCCCATCGGCATCGGCGTCCGCCACGGCTGGCGGCGGGTGGGCGAACCCATGCTGGTCACGTCCAGCGCCGGCAACCGCGTCATGGAGCTCGACGACCGTCCCGCCCTCGACGTCTACCTGGACCGGCTGCACGCCCCCGCCGAGGCGCGGGTGGACGCGGCCGCCTTCACGACCTTCGCCCTCACCCACCCGCTGGGGCTCAGCCGGCGCAGTGGCGAGGAGGTCCGCTTCGTGGCCGAGGCCGACTTCGAGGACCGCAGCATCGTGTGCATCGCCCAGGTGCCCCAGGGCGGGCAGGCCTGGATCATGGAGGGAGACGACGACTCGGTGCTGGCCGCCACCGACGACGCCTGCAACGAGGCGGTGCGGGCCCTCGGCGGACGCCCGCCCCTCGGCCTGGTGGCCTTCGACTGCATCGCCCGGCGGGGCGTCCTCGGCGATCCCGGCATCGAGCGCGAGGTCAGGCGCATCTCGGGCCACGCCGGCGGTGCGCCCGTGGCCGGGTTCTACACCTACGGGGAGATCGCCCGCACCCGCGGGATGAGCGGCTTCCACAACCAGACCCTCGTCGTGCTGGCGCTGGCATAGCGATGAGCGGCGGCGGGGACTGGTCCGGCCAGCAGCTCGCCGAGTTCCTGGCTTCGGTCTCGTCCTACGAGCACGAGGCCACCGCCACCGCCGGCGGCGTGGAGCGTGCGGCCGAGGCGGTGGAGGCCGAGGTCGGTGCCGTGGTGCGGGACGGGCGCGTGGTCTCCTGCGTCGGCTTCCCGCCCGGCCGGGTCCCCCACCAGGAGCTGGGCCGGGTCGCGGCCGGCGAGCTCGACGAGCTGGAGGTCCCCGGCGCCGGCCGGTGCGCGGTCATCCGGGTGGCCCTGGAGGACGAGACGCCCACGACGCTGGTGCTGGCCCGCTCCGGGGACCCGTTCACCTCCGTCGAGGTGGCCCTCGTGCGGTCCATGGGCAGGGTGCTCAGCCTCTCGCTCCGGATGCTGCGCACGCTCGGCGCCGAGCGCGGCGCCAGGGAGCGCAGCGAGCACCAGGCCCAGGAGAACGCCGCGCTGCTGGCGACGCTCCAGGAGCGCCAGACCCTGCTGGAGCGGCTGTTCCGCATCCAGCGCTCCATCTCCCACCGCGCCCCCATCGGGGAGGTGCTCGACGCCGTCACCGGGGGCGCGGCCGAGCTGCTGGGCGACGACGTGGTGGGCCTCCGCCTCCTCGACCCCGACGACCCCACCATCCTGCGCCTCATGGCGTGGCGCGGGCTCGACGACGAGCTGGCCGGCGCCATCGCCAGGAGCCCGGTGCACCAGGGCGTCGGGGGGCAGGTCCTCCGCGAGCGGCGCCTGGTCGTCACCCACGACTACGCCTCCCTCGACGACCCCATCGGCGCGTTCGTGGATGCCCGGCTCCGAGCCGCCATGGGCGCTCCCGTCTTCCAGGACGGCGAGCCCATCGGCAGCCTGGTGGTGGCCTCCTACGACGCCGGACGGCGCTACGACGCGGTGGAGCAGGAGGTGCTGCTGGCCTTCGCCGAGCACGCCTCCCTGGCCATGAACGACGCCAGCGCGCTGGAGGCCATGCGCAAGGCCCTGGCCGATGCCGTCCACCGGGCCAACCACGACACGCTCACCGGCCTGCCCAACAGGACGCTCGTGCTCGACCGCCTCGACCACGCCCTGGCCCGGCTGGCGCGCGGGCGCAGGAGCGTGGGGGTGCTGTTCGTCGACCTGGACCGCTTCAAGGTGGTCAACGACACCCTCGGGCACTCCGTCGGCGACGAGGTGCTCGTCCGCATCGGCGAGCGCCTGCAGGCCGCGGTGCGCCCCGGCGACACGGTGGGCCGGCTGGCGGGCGACGAGTTCGTCGTGGTCTGCGAGGAGGTGGAGACCTGCGCCGTGCTGCAGGTCGCGGAGCGGATCGCGGCCGCCATCGCCTCCCCGATGCCCCTGTACGGCCGGGAGTCGGTCCTCACCGCCAGCATCGGCATCGCGCTGGCGGCCGGAGGCGGGCGGGCCGAGGACGTGCTGCGGGACGCCGACGTGGCCATGTACCGGGCCAAGGAGCGCGGCCGGGACCGCATCGAGGTCTTCGACGCCGCCATCCGGGCCCGCCTCCTCGAGCGGCTGGAGATGGAGCAGGCCCTGCGCCGAGCGCTGCAGCACGGCGAGCTCCGCCTCCACTACCAGCCCATCGTCCGCGCCGCCGACAACGAGCTGCTGGGCGTGGAGGCGCTGGTCCGCTGGGAGCACCCCGACCGGGGCCTCGTCGCCCCCGCCGACTTCATCCCCCTGGCCGAGGAGTCCGGCCTCATCACCCGGATCGGCCGCTGGGTCCTCATCGAGGCCTGCTCCCAGCTCGGGCGCTGGCAGGACGCCGATCCGCAGCTGGCGGCGCTGACGATCGGCGTGAACCTGTCGGCCCGCCAGTTCACCGACCCCGGCATCGTGGCCATCGTGGCCGAGGCCCTGCACCGGGCCGGGATCGCTCCCGGGGCCCTCACCCTCGAGATCACCGAGAGCGTGCTGATGGAGGAGGTGGAGGCCACGGCCGACACCCTTCGGGCCCTCAAGGAGCTCGGCGTGGGCCTGTCCATCGACGACTTCGGCACCGGCTACTCGTCGCTGAGCTACCTCAAGCGCTTCCCGGTCGACAGCTTGAAGATCGACCGCTCCTTCGTGGACGGCCTCGGGATCGACTCCGAGGACCACGCCATCGTCAACGCCGTCGTGAGCCTGGCCCACGCCCTGGGCCTGGACGTGGTGGGGGAGGGCGTGGAGACCGAGGTGCAGCTGCGCGAGCTGCGCCGGCTCGGGTGCGACGCGGTCCAGGGCTACCTCGTCGGCCACCCCCAGGCGGCCCAGCCCGGCGGGCTCCTTCCCCGGCACTCCCGCCAGGTCCGCCGGGGCCGGCCGGACCTCCATCCCCGAACGGACCGGTCACCGTGAGCGCCCCGCCCTGACGGTGCGGAGGCTGCGCGCCGGCGGTCGGGCCCCGAGGAGTCCGGCCGGTCCCGGGCCCTGTCGCACCTGCCGAGTACCTTCACCGGCATGGAGGTCGAGGTCGTCCGCAGCCCCCGCCGGCGCAAGACCGTGCAGGCCCGCCAGGTCGGCGGCGTGCTGCGGGTGTCCATCCCGGCCACCATGACCAGGTCCGAGGAGGAGCGCCACGTGGCCGAGATGGTGCGGCGCATGCGGCGCCGGGCCGAGTCGGCCGTGGTCGACCTCGGGGCCCGGGCCGCGTCGCTGGCGGCGTCCTACGGCTTCCCCAGGCCGGCGTCGATCCGGTGGGTGGACAACCAGGAGTGGCGCTGGGGGTCGTGCACGCCGGCCGACGGCACCATCCGCATCTCCACCCGCCTGGCCCGGGAGCCGGCATGGGTCCTCGACTATGTGATCGCCCACGAGCTGGCCCACCTCGTGGTCCACGGCCACGGCCCCGCCTTCTGGGCCCTGGTCGGCCGCTACCCCCGCACCGAGCGGGCCCGGGGATTCCTCATGGCGAGAGGCTTGGAGGCGGCCGGGTGAGCACCGCCAACGGCGGGGAGCCCGGCCCCGGGCCGGCGCCCGGGGCGCCGCCGCCCCCGCCCGTCCCCCTCGTGCTGTCGTGCGCGGCGGGGGCCATCGGGTTCGTCCTGCTCGTGGTCGGCCTCGTCGCCGGGAGCACCGCCCTCTCGGTGGCGGGGTTCCTGGCCGGCACCGTCTCACTGGGAGCGGCCCTGTACTGGCGCTCCCTGCTGATCAGTGCCTGGGCGGCTCGGAAGCGGGGTGGCCCGCGCCGCTGAGGCGCGCCTCGAGCTCGGCCAGGAGGCGGTCCGCCAGCCCGGGGGTGAGCAGGTCGCCCCCGTGGCCGCCGCCCGGGTACCACCACAGGTCCTTGGGCTCGCCGGCCCAGCCGTGGATGCTCTCGGCGTGGTGGGGCCCGAAGTACCAGTCGTCGGGGTCGTGCACGACCAGGCTGAACGAGGGCGCGATGGCCGCCACCAGGTCGGCCGCGTCGGGGAGGAACAGGCAGTCCGCCCCCACCCGCGTGCGCAGGAGGGTGGCCAGCACCAGCCGCCCGGCCCGGCCGCTCACCATGCGCCTGACGCGGTGGGTGCCCTCCCGGTCCAGCTCGCCCCACGCCGGCGCGCTGATCCCCACCACGCCGGCCACGCCTCCGAAGGTGCCGGCGTGCATGAACACGGCCGCCCCGCCGAGGCTCGTGCCCACCGTCACCACCGGCAGGCCGGCTGGCGCCGCCTGCACCGCCGCCTCCACGTCGAGGGGCTCGTAGCGGCCCATGGAGCACTTCCCGCCGGACCGGCCGTGGCCCCGCATGTCGGGCACCACCACGTGGGCCCGCCGGGCCAGGAGGTGGGCGAAGCGGTGCACCAGGGGCGACCGCGACGAGTTCACGAAGCCGTGGACCAGGACCACGGTGCACAGGGCGTCGGGGGGACCGCCCACCCGGTAGGCGTTGATGCGCACGCCGTCGGCGGCGACGAGCGCGAGCCGCTGCTCCCGCTGGTAGCGGGGCGGCGCCAGGTACATCCGGTAGTAGCGGTTCAGCGCCTGGCCGGCGACGCGCTTCGCCATTCCGCCTCGATGCGGCCCAGCTCGGTGGTGGGCGGGGTCCCCTTGCGGTACTCGGCCAGGATGCCGCGCCAGTCGTTGCTGGCCTCGAGCCGGCTGAGGAGGGCGCTCACGCCCCACACCACCCGGTCGAGGATCACGTACGACGCCGGCATGTTGAGCTTCTTGATCAGCTCGCCGTAGCGGCCCTGCACATCGACCACGGTCTGGAGGGCTCGGCCGGTCCAGTCCCGCGTGTAGGTGAAGTTTTCGGTGAGGAAGGGCTCGTAGGGCCCCCGCACGTACTCGAACACGAACTCGGGATCGAAGCCGTGGTCGGGCGCCAGGAACCGGGCCTGCACGGCCCGCTCCACCATGGCGACGGGGTCGCCGTCGAGGACCGCGTCCAGCACGGGGGTCAGGCGCTCGAACTCGCCGGGGGCCCAGCGCTTCACCAGCCCGAAGTCGAGGAACGTCACCGAGCCGTCCCCGCCGAAGCGGTAGTTGCCGGGATGGGGGTCGCCGTTGAACACGCCGTGCAGGTGGATGGACCCCTGGGAGAACCGCATGATGATCTCGCCGGCCCGGTTCCTGGCGGCCTGGTCGGCCGTCTCCAGGAACTCGTCCCAGCGCATGCCCCCCACCCACTCGCTGGTGAGGACCCGCCGGCTGCTGCGCTCGGGCACGACCGTGGGCACCCTGATGAAGGGGTGGCCGGCGTAGCGGTCGGCGAACTCGGTCTGGCACGCCGCCTCGTGGCGGTAGTCGAGCTCGTCGGCCATCCGGGCCCGCAGCTCGTCCACCAGGGCCTTGACCTCGAGGTTCTTCAGGGCGAACTGGGCGAACAGGTTGTACAGCAGCTCGGCGTTGTCGAGGTCGCTCTTGATGGCGCTGTCGACGCCGGGGTACTGGACCTTGACGGCCACGACCCGGCCGTCGGGCATCACGGCCCGGTGCACCTGGCCGATGGACGCGGCGGCCACCGGCACCAGCTCGAAGTCGAGGAACAGCTTGTCGGGGTCGGCTCCCAGCTCCTCGCGGATCACGCCCTCGGCCAGGCTCGGGGCCATGGGCGCGACGTCGGCCTGCAGCGTGGCGAGGGCCGCCTTGGCCTCGGGCGGCAGGCCGTCGGCGATGAACGACAGCATCTGGCCCGCCTTCATGATGGCGCCCTTCATGCCGCCGAGGACCTTGGCCACGTCCTCGGCCGAGCGGATGGCGAACTGCTCCTCCAGCCGCTCGCGCTCCTCGTCGGTGGCGCGCCGGCCCTTGACCTTCAGCTGGGCGTAGTGAAGTGCACGCCGGGCGGTGAGGCGCCATACCCGCATCTGGCGCTCCAGGTGGACGCGGCGGGTCTGGTCACGCAGCGCGAGCGCGGCCCCGGCCCCGGCCACCGCGAGACCGGTGGCCGCACCGGCGGCCGCGGCCTGGCGGGCCGACCTACGAGTGGGCACCGGGCAGCCGGACCTCCCGCTCCGCCGTGGCCTGGTCCTCGAGGCAGAAGCGGGCCGCCGGCATGGCCTCGAGGCGCCCGTCGGCGATGGTCCGGCCGCAGGCCTCGCAGGTGCCGTAGGTACCGTCGTCGAGGCGCCGGAGGGCGTGCTCCACGTCGGCCAGCTCCGCCTGTACCCGCTCGAGGATCGACAGGTCGCGCTCGCGGTTGAAGGTCTCGGTGCCGACGTCGGCCTGGTGCTGGTCGACGGAGGACAGCTCGCCCAGGCTCTCGCCCTCGGACTCGGAAGTGAGCCCGTCGGCCACGAAGTCGTCGCGCAGCTGGCCCAGCCGGCTCTGCTCCTCGCTCAGTCGGGCACGGGCGGCGTCGAATTCCATGGCACCCGATCGTACTGGTGCGACGCCGCTTCGCCTCGACGGCGCGGGTGGGGGCGGGGAGGATCGAACTCCCGACGCCGGGATTAAAAGTCCCGCGGTCTACCACTGACCTACGCCCCCAGGGAGCACCCCAGGGTAGGCGGGGAGGTGGGGCGGCCGTGCCGCCCCACCTCGCTCTCCCGCGTGGACTCACATCGGTCGCCAGGGCGGGCACCGGTTCGATGGCGCCGTGACGAGACTGCTCAGGAACTGGTGCTCTCGACGGTGGCGACGATCGGCCGATCGTGGGTCCCTGACGGCGGGAACAGCGCCGGGGCGACGTCGGCGCCGTAGCCCGGGGCTCCGTGCTCCAGGACGTCGAGGCCGGCCAGCTCCTCCTCCCTGGAGACCCGGAGGCCGACGGTGGCGTTGATGGCCACGAACAGCATCCCGGCGGCCACGGCCACGAATGCGGCGACGGCGACGACGCCGATGACCTGGCTCACGAGCTGCTCGCTGCCGCCACCGTAGAACAGACCCTGCTTCCAGAAGTCGGTGTCCTCGGTGGCGAAGAGCCCGACGCAGATCGTGCCGAAGGCACCACAGACGCCGTGGACGGAGATCGCACCCACCGGGTCGTCGACGTGCAGACGGTCGAAGAACAGGACGGCGCCGACGACCAGGACGCCCGCAGCCGCGCCGATGACGATCGCCCCGATGTTGCTCACCGCGGCAGTGCCGGCGGTGATGCCGACCAGTCCCGCCAGCATGCCGTTGGCGGTCATGGCCACGTCCGGCTTGCCGGTCTTCATCCAGATGGTCGCCATGGCAGCGATGGCACCGGCGGCGGCGGCGAGGGTCGTCGTCACGGCGATGCCGCCGATGGCGCCGTCGGCGGCCAGCTCCGACCCGGGGTTGAAGCCGTACCAGCCCACCAGCAGGATGAAGGTGCCGAGCACCGCGTAGGGGATGTTGTGGGCCGGGATGGCCCGGGGCTTGCCGTCCGGGCCGTACCTGCCGATCCGGGGCCCGAGCACGATCGCGCCCATCAAGGCGGCGACGCCGCCGGTGAGGTGGACCATGGTGGAGCCGGCGAAGTCGTGGAACGGGGTCGAGAGCTGCGCCAGCCATCCCCCGCCCCAGTTCCAGTGCACGACGACGGGGTAGATGACCGCCGAGATGACGATCGAGTAGAGGAAGTAGCTCTTGAACCTGGTCCGCTCCGCCATGGCACCGGACACGATCGTCGCCGCGGTGGCGGCGAAGGCCACCTGGAACACGAAGGTCACCGGCACGGTGAGCGTCCCGTACTGGAACGCCCCGTCACCCAGGAACCAGCCACCCGAGCCGAAGAAGTCGTTCCCCTCTGCCCCGAAGGCGATGGCGTAGCCGACCGCGAAGAAGGCGATCGCGCCGGCGCAGAAGTCCATCAGGTTCTTCATCATGATGTTCGCGACGCTCTTGGCCCGCGTCAGTCCCGCCTCGACCAGCGCGAAACCCGCCTGCATGAAGATGACGAGGACCGCAGCCACCAGCACGAACACGTTGTCGAGGTTGGTCTGCACATCCTCGGCGGAGATCGTGTCCGCCTGCGCCCATGCCACGTCGCCGCCCAGTACCACCGAGCCGGCGGCGAGCGCGCCCCCCACCGCCAGCTTCCTCAAATCGATCACACTCTCATCCTTTCGTCGTGGTCCACTCGGTTCTTCGCTCTGCTGGGGTGACCGGGAGGACTACGGGAGGACTCGAGTGGTTGCGTGCGAGACGGCGGCATCGGGGCTCCTGGCGCGTTGCATGGGTGCCGACCAATCTTCCCGGCTCACCCTGCACCAGACCGTAGGCAAGCGATATGTCGCTGCGGTGTCGACCCGATGAATGGACTGTTTCACGTCGTGGCGCGCCGAAGGGGGGCCGCCGCCGGCCCGGGATCTCCGCGATCGGCTGCCCGGCGCGGGGCGGCCGCACGGCGCGGGCGGGGCGGAGGCGGGCCGGCGGCGGGCCCGGGTACGCCTATCGGCGGTGGTGGTCGGCCCGGGGGTCGAAGACGCCGTACGGGTAGAGGTGGGGGCGGTGGAGAACGCCCGGGGCGGACGCCACGGGGGCGACGGCCGGCGGCGCGGACGGGGGCGGAGGCGCGGCGCATTCCTGCAGCAGCGCATCCACCCGGCTGAGGTACTCGTCGAGGGCACGATGCTCCATACCGGGACCATCGGTCCGACGAGGCCGATCTTGAGGGAAGGGGGCCAATGTCCTGCCGTCTCCTTCCCGCCGGCCGCCCCGGGCGGCCCGCCTGCTGCTGCTAGGTGAGAAGGAGGATCAGGATGATGATGAGGATGAGGGTGCCGACTCCGATGTACACGCTGGCCTCCTTCCTGGGCTCGACCGGTTGACGATGGGGGGCGTCCCCGTTCCCGGGGGGTGGCAAACCTGGGGGCCCCGGGTAGGGGACGGGCATGGAACCCCGCTCCCCCGGCGTCCTCTTCGACCTCGACGGCACCCTCGTCGACTCCAACTACCTGCACGTGGTTGCCTGGGCCAGGGCCTTCGCCGACCACGGCCTATGGGCGCCGATGGCCGCCATCCACCGCATGGTCGGCGTCGGTTCGCCCGTGCTGGTGCGGGAGCTGCTGGGCGAGGACGCGCCGGCCGAGGCGCTGGGCGACGCCCACGGGCGCCACTTCGACACGCTCAAGCCGGAGCTGCGGGCCTTCCCCGGGGCGGGGGCGCTGCTCGAGGACGTGGCGGCGCGGGGCGGCAGGGTGGTGCTGGCCACGTCGTCCCGGGAGGAGGACGTCGAGGCGCTGGTCGCCACCCTGGGCGGCACCGACGCCGTCGACGCCGTCACCTCGGGCGGGGACGTGGACGAGGCCAAGCCCGAGCCCGACGTCCTGGTGGTGGCCATGGAGAAGGGCGGCGTCGACCGGGACCGGGCCGTGCTGCTGGGCGACTCGGTCTGGGACGTGGAGGCGGCGGGGCGGGCCGGCATCCCGTGCGCGGCGGTGCTCACCGGTGGCGTGTCGCGGGCGGAGCTGGAGGAGGCCGGCGCCGTCGCCGTCTACCGCGACCTGGCCGAGCTGCGGGCCGAGCTGGACGCCAGTCCGCTCCGCACCGGGTTCGCCGTTTGACCAGGCCGCGGTTTCGTGCCCGGGGGCGCCGGGAACATGGCCGCCATGATCGCCTTCTTCATCATCCTCGCCCTGCTGATGGTGCTGGTGGTGGCCACCGGGCAATGGCAGGCGGGCTCCCGCCGGCGGGTCATCTACCGCGACGTCGTGCCCGACCGCCGGCCCGAGATCGTCGAAGAGGAGATGGTCGACGACCCGTACCCGGTGGCCCGCCGGCGGGTGGTGCGGCGGCGGCGCAGCTACTGAGGCTCGGCCCTGGCGGGGGCGATACGGCGGCTTCGGCGGCGTTCGACCACTCCTTCCGGCGCGGCCGGTAGCGTGGACCGGGACCGCAAAGGGAAGGGAGGAGCACATGCTCCAGTGCACCCAGACCGCAGCGATGAGCCTCCAGGAGCTCCGTCGGAGCCAGGGCATTCCCGATTCGTTCGGGGTGCGGGTCTTCGCCTCCGAGACGCCCGAGGGCGAGCAGGCCCTCGGCATCGGCTTCGCCGACCGGCCCTTCGAGGGCGACGAGGTGGCCGAGCAGCACGGCACCCGGGTCTTCGTGGCCCGGGAGGTGGCGGCCGAGCTGGACGGGGCCGAGCTGGACCTGCTGCCCGCCGCGTCCGGCAACGGCAACCGGCCCAGCCAGCTCGTGCTCCGGGACCGGCCCGACGCCGGCGCCTGAGCAACCCTCCCGGGTCAGCCCCCGCCGGCCGGCGCCGGCGGCGGGTCGTGGACCCGGGCGGGCGGACCCGAGACCACCGGGCCGGCCCGAGGCCGGCGGCCGGCCGCGCGCCCCCGGTGCGCGGCCGCCGGAGCGGTGGGGCGCCCCCGGGGGGGGGGGGGGGGGCGCCCCCCGGGCCCCCCCCCCCGCGGCGGACCCGGGTCCCGGGTCGGCGGGGCGCGCTTGATTTCGCAGGCGCCGCTCGCGATGCTGCGCTGACGCGGCCCGCGCGGCCGGGAAGGAACCGCGATGACCCTCTCCGATCCACCATCCCCTCGGACTCCCGGCACCCCCGACGCCCGGCGCTCGGTGTGGTCCGAGCTGCGCGACGCGATCCGCGGTACCGGGGCCGACTACACGAAGATCCCGCTCTCCCGGGCGGTGTTCCTGCTCGCGGTGCCGATGGTGCTGGAGCTGGTGCTCGAGGCCACCTTCGCGGTCGCCGACATCTACTTCGTCGGCAAGCTCGGCTCCTCGGCGATCGCCACGGTCGGGCTGACCGAGACGGTGCTGTTCCTGCTCTACGCGATCGGCATGGGCCTCGCGATGGCGGTGACCGCCGTGGTCGCCCGTCGCACCGGCGAGGGCTGGCCCGACGAGGCCGCGGTGACGGCGGTGCAGGCGATCTGGATCGCGCTGCTCGTGTCGGTGCCGTTCGCGATCGCCGGCATCGTGTTCGCGCGAGACCTGCTGCGGCTGATGGGCGCCGACG
>JBQTJJ010000123.1:0-32993 GCA_052387235.1 Actinomycetota bacterium | reverse complement strand
GTCGGGGACCCCGGGGGGCGGACCCGAGCCCCCCGGGCCGGCCCGCGGCCGGCGGCCGGCCGCGCGCCCCCGGGGCGCGGCCGGCGCCGGAGCGCTCCGCCGCCCGCGGCGGCGGGGGAGCAGGCCGGCGCCGGCCGCCCGAGACGGTGGTGGTGGCCGCGGCCCTGGCTGCCGACGTCGCCGCCCGGGCCCGACCGTGGGTCCGCCGCGCCGCGGCCCTGGGCCGCCGGGCCGGTCGGCACGCCGGCGCCTGGACCCTCCTCGGGCTCCGCCGCGCCGCGGCCCTGGGCCGGCGGGCCGGTCGGCACGCCGGCGCCTGGGCGTGCGCCGGCCGGGCCGCCGCCGCCCCCCTCGGGCTGCGGGCTCGCCGGGCCGCGGCCGCCTCCCTCGGCCGGATGGGCCGGCGCCTGGCCGGCGTCGAACTCGACCCCGCGACGTTCCCGAGCCGGGCCCGGGCCTGGCTGGCCGGCCTGGCGGCGGCGCTCGTCCCGGTCCAGGAGCAGGCGGCACGGGGCTGGGAGCAGGTCGTGCGCCAGGACGCTCCCGCCCTCGGCCGCAAGGGTCGGGCCCTCGCCCGCGCCACCGAACGGGGCAGCGGGCGGGCCCTCCTGGCCACGGGCAGGGGCGGCCTGCGGGCCTGGCGCTGGAGCCGCCCGCTGCTGGTCCCCGTGCGCCAGCTGGCGGCGGCGGTGGTACCCCGCCTGGTGGTCCTGTTGGCCGTCCTCGGCCTGGCCGGCTGGTTCGCACCGGGCCCGCTCCTCGGCGCCGCCGCCTCGCTGGCAGCCGTCGACCGGACGCCGTTCCGCCCCCTCGCCCAGCGGTCGACGGTGACGGCCGTCGACGGGACCGAGCTGGGGGTGGTGCACGGCGGGCAGAACCGGCGGCTGGTGCCGCTCGACCAGGTGCCGCCGCTCGTGCGGCGCCTGGTGGCGGTGGCCGAGGACCGGCGCTTCTACGAGCACGACGGCTTCGACCAGGCCGCCATCGTCAGGGCCGCGCTGGCCAACGCCCGCTCCGGCCAGGTGACCCAGGGCGCGTCGACCATCACCCAGCAGCTGGTGAAGCAGAACCTGGTGGGGGCCGACCGCAGCGCCCTCCGCAAGGTACGGGAGCTCGTGCTCACGGTGGCGGTGGAGCGCCGGACCTCCAAGCGCCAGCTCCTCGACCGCTACCTGAACGAGGTGTACTTCGGCAACGGCGCCTACGGCATCGCCGCCGCCGCCGAGACCTACTTCGGCCTCCCCCCCGGGCAGCTCCGGGCCGAGCAGGCGGCCCTGCTGGCCACCCTCATCCGGGCCCCCACCCGCCTCGACCCGTGGCGCGACCCGGCCGCGGTGCTGACCCGCCGCAACGCCCTGCTGCGGGAGGCGGCGGCGGCCGGCGCCCTCTCTCCCGCGGCGGCCCGCGCCGCGTCCGGGGCAGAGCTGGGCGTGGCGCCGCAGCCCATCCGCCCCGGCATCGCCGACCCGGACCTGGTGCGGGCCGTGGAGGCCGAGATCGCGGCCCGGCCCGAGCTCGGTCCCGACCCTGCGACCCGGCTCCGTCGCTTCCGCACCGGTGGGTGGTCGGTGCGGACCACCATCGACCCCACCCTCCAGGCCCACGTCCGCCGGGCGGCCGGCGCCGGCGCCGACCGCATGCACGTGAGCGGCGCGGCGGTGGCCGTGGTGGAGCCGGGCACGGGGCGCATCCGGGCCCTGGCCAGCCGCCGCCCCGCCGACCTGGGCCAGCTGGAGCTGGCCACCGACGGCCGGCGCCAGCCCGGCAGCGCCTTCAAGCCGCTGGCCGCCATCGCCGGCCTCGAGGCGGGCCTCGATCCGGCCACCACGCTCGAGGGGCGCAGCGGCGTCACCTTCGACCTCGAGCCCGAGGACTGGGAGGTCCACAACTTCGGCGACGGCGACCATCGCTCCGTCGACCTGGCCGGCGCCCTGCGCGACAGCGTGAACTCGGCCATGGCCCAGGTGGGGGTGGCGGCCGGGGCCGAGCGCCTCGCCGACGTGGCCGGCCGCCTGGGCATCGACGAGCCGGCCGCCCTGGGCCCGGCCGTCGAGCGGGGCCCGGCCATCGCCCTCGGCGGCGTGAGCCACGGCGTCACCGCCCTGGAGATGGCCGGCGCCTACGCCGCCATCGCCGCCGACGGCGCCTACGTGCGGCCCACCCTCATCGAGCGCATCACCGGTGACCGGGGCCAGGAGATCCTGCGCCGGGCCCCCGACCCCACGCGGGCCGTCGACCGGGCCGTCAACGCCAGGGTCCGCTCCATGCTCCAGGAGGTGGTCACCTCCGGCACCGGCACCCAGGCCGCCCTGCCCGGATGGCAGCCGTTCGGCAAGACCGGCACCAGCCAGGACCGGGCCGACGCCTGGTTCGTGGGCGCCGTCCCCGACCTGGCCGCGGCCGTCTGGATCGGCGACCCCAGGTCCCGCACCCCCATGCCCACCGCCACCGGCGGCACGGTGGCGGCCCCCCTGTGGCGCGAGGTCATGACCGCCGCCCTCGCCGGCACCCCGCCCACCAACTTCTCCCCCGCCGGCGACCTCCCGCCCCGCACGCCGGTCGCCCTCCCCGATCCCCGCCCGCCGTCGTCCCACCCCACTCCCGAGTAAATAGCTCGCCATTTTGGCGAGCTATTTACTCGGGACGGGGGGTCAGCCGGCGAAGGAGAGGGAGAGGGCGAAGTCGCCGCCGGCGTCGGTCCACCACTCGGTGAGGTGCAGGCCGGCGCCGGCCAGCTCGGCCTCGACCCCCGCCCGGCGGAACTTGGCGCTGATCTCGGTGCGGACCAGCTCGCCGTCCTCCAGCTCGACGGTGAGGCCGGGGTCTGGGATCTCGACGGCGTGGGCCCCGCGGGCCCGCAGGCCCAGCTCCACCCACTCCTCGTCCTCGTCGAAGCGGGCCACGTGGTCGAAGCGTCCGGGGTCGAAGCCGGCGTCGAGCTCGCGGTTGAGCACGGTGAGCACGTTGCGGTTGAAGGCGGCGGTGACGCCGGCCCGGTCGTCGTAGGCGGCCTCCAGGCGGGCCCGGTCCTTGACCAGGTCGGTGCCGAGGAGGAGGGCGTCGCCGGGTGCCATCTGCGAGGCCACGTCGGCCAGGAAGCGCTTGCGCTCGGCCGGGCGCAGGTTGCCGATGGTGCTGCCGAGGAAGGCGACGAGCCGGCGGCCCTCCTCCGGCAGCCGGTCGAGGTGGTGGTCGAAGTCCCCCACCACGCCCACGACCTCGGCGCCCGGGTACTCGCCGGCCAGGGCGGTGGTGGCGTCGCGGATGGTGGGCTCGCTCACGTCGAAGGCCACGATGCGGCGTAGCAGGCCGCCCTCGGCCATGGCGTCGAGCAGGAGCCGCGTCTTCTCGGACGTGCCGGACCCCAGCTCCACCAGCGTGTCGGCGCCGGTGAGGCGGGCGATGGACGCCGCCTCACGGGTGAGGATCTCCCGCTCCCGGCGGGTGGGGTAGTACTCGGGGAGGCGGGTGATCTCGTCGAACAGGGCGCAGCCCCGCTCGTCGTAGAACCACTTGGGCGGCAGCTCGCGGGGCGGGGCGGCCAGGCCCGAGCGCACGTCGGCCCGCAGGGCGGCGGCCAGCACCTCGGGGCCGAGGTGGACGTCGACCCTGGGGGTCGTGGCGTCGGTCACAGGGCCGCCCGCCGGATGCCGGCCGGGGTGGGCGGACCGGCTCCGACCGCGGCCGGGAGGCCGGCCTCGACCACCGAGCCGTCCGGCACCCGCTCCCAGCCCGGGTGGTCGTCGAAGGGCTCGGACGCCATCACGGTGCCGCCGGCGCCGGCGCGGACGTGGAGGGAGTCGCCGGCGGCGGTGGCGGCCAGGCGCCGGCCGTCCGAGAGCACCAGGTTCAAGCGGTGGCCCCCGCCCGGCACGGCCTCGTGCACCGCCGCCACCGCCCCGGTGAGGGCCTCGGCCGGCGTGGCGCCGGCATCCAGGCGGTCGAGGACCAGGGCGAACACCACCTCGCTGTCGGTGGGGCCGGCGATGCCCGCCTCCCGCCGCTCGCTCAGCGTGCGGCGCAGGCGGGCGGCGGCGCCCTCCCGGAAGCCGGCCACCACCCCGTTGTGGGCGAACAGCCAGGGCCCGGCGGCGAAGGGCGGCGTGGCGCTCACCTCGGTGGGCAGCGGCGGGGTGGCGCTGCGCACGGCCGCCACCACCGACCCGCTGGCCACCAGGCCGGCCATGGACAGGAACGAGCGGTCGGCCCACATGGGCAGGGTGGAGCGGTAGAGGGCGGGCTCGGGCCGGCGGGCGTGGTCGTACCAGCCCACGCCGAAGCCGTCGGCATTCACCACCCCGCTGGCCTGCTGGCGTGGCTCCCAGCACTGGCGCAGCAGGGAGTGGGAGGGCGCGACCAGCAGGTCCTCCAGCGAGGCGGGCGGGCCGAGGTAGGCGAGGAAGCGGCACACGGTCAGGCCCTGCCACTGTCGCGGGCGCAGCGGAAGCCGGCGAAGATCTGGCGGCGGATGGGGCGGTCCCAGTTGCGGAAGGTGCCACGGACGGCGACCGGCGCCGTGGCCCACGAGCCGCCCCGCAGCACCTTGTAGTCGGGCCCGAAGAAGACCTCCGAGTACTCCCGGTACGGGAAGGTGCGGAACCCGGGGTAGGCGGTGAAGTCCGACGAGGTCCACTCCCACACGTCGCCCACCATCTGGGCGCAGCCCCAGGCGCTGGTGCCGGCCGGGAAGGACCCGACGGGCGCCGGCCCGTCCAGGCGGCCCCCCAGGTTGGCCGACGCCGGCGTGGGCGGCTCGTCGCCCCACGGGTTTCGCCGCCGGCCGCCGCCGGGGACGGCGCAGGCCGCCACCTCCCACTCCGCCTCGGTGGGGAGGCGCTTGCCCATCCAGCGGGCGCAGGCGTCGGCCTCGTACCAGCACACGTGCTGGACCGGCTCGCCGGCCCGCAGGTCGATGCGACGGCCGAAGCGCAGGACGCTCCACGAGCCCCCGCCCTCGCGCCGCCAGAACTCCGGGTGATCGAGGCCGGCCTCCGTGCGCCAGGCCCAGCCCTCCTCCGTCCACCACCGCCGGTCGTGGTAGCCGCCGGCGGCCACGAACTCGGCGTAGCGGCCGCACGTGACGGGGGCGGCGTCGATCCGGAACGGCTCCAGCGTGACCTGGTGGGCCGGGCGCTCGTTGTCGTAGGCCCACGGGTCCACGTCGGTGCCGATGGTGTAGGTGCCGCCGTCCACCGGGACCTCGGCCGGCCCGGGCGGGGCGGCGGGCGCCGGCGGGAGGGCCGGCGCGTCGAGGGGCACGGCCTGCTCCCCCATGAGCTGGCGGGTGGCGAGCATGGTCTCGTCGTGCTGGTGCTCGTGCTGGATCACCATGCCGTAGACGAACCCGTTGTCGAGGAGGGGCCGGCCCGGGTCCAGCTCCACCGCGTCGAGGACGTCGAGGACCTGGTCCCGCACCTCGCCCACGTACCCGAGGGCCTCGGCCGGCGACAGCAGGGGCAGGGCGGGGCGGTCGGCCCGGGCATGGCGGAAGGCGTCGTAGAGGTGGTCGATGGACGGGTCGACGCCGGGATGGGCGGCGGCGGCCCGCAGCAGCCACAGCTCCTCGTAGTTGCCGACGTGGGCCAGGTCCCACGCCAGGGGCGACATCAGGGGGGAGTGCTGGCGCCGCAGCTGCTCGTGGTCGAGGGGCTCGAGGATGGCCAGGGACCGCCGGCGGGCCGCCCCCAGCTCCTGGGCCACCAGCGCCTTGACGCCTCCGGAGGGGGGAGCGGCGTCAGCCACCGAAGAACGCGGGCAGGGCGCTCTCCCGGCCGAAGAGGAACAGCACGCCGACCGCCGTGCTGACGACGCCCGTGACCACCGCCACCGCCGCGTACGTGCGGAAGCTCCGGGTGGCGTTGAGGAACCCGAAGGTCGACACCACGGCGATGACGCTATTCGACACCAGCAGGCCCAGTACGAAGACGCCGAGCAGCACCAGGCCCGCGCCGGTGCCACCGGCCCTGGCCGCGGCCAGGAACAGCAGCACCTGGGTGGGCGTCTCGGCGCCGATGCCGTGGATCGCACCGACGCCCAGGGCCGACCACCTCCCGTAGGCGGCGAAGGGGTCGTCCGGGAGGGTGCCGCGATGGGCGTGGCGGTGGCGGTGGGTGCGGGTGGTGGTGATGGCCCCGGCGGAGGCGGCGGGCGGCGCGGGGGGCCCGGCCGGTCCCGGCAGGTGGGGATCGTCCCCGTGGCCGTGGAGGGCGTCACGGTGATGGTGCTCGTGGTCGTGGACGACCTCCTCGGTCCGCCGCCACCCCCGCCGGCGGGCCCAGCGCATGCCGCGCGCGGCGCCGGCGAACAGGAGCATCCAGCGGCTGCGCATGCGGAAGTCCCGGCCGTGGCGGACCAGCGCGTAGAGGACGTACGCGCCGAGGGCGATGAGGGTGACGCCGACCACCCGGCCCATGGCCTTGTCGACGCCGGCCGGGACGAGGTCCCCGGCCAGGATGGCGGTCACCCCCAGGGCGAACACCACCACGGCGTGCCCACCGGCGTAGAGGGTGGCCAGCGAGAGCGACCGGCGGGGCTCCTCCGACGAGTTGGTGATGTCGGTGATGGCGGCGATGTGGTCCCAGTCCACGCCGTGGCGGAGGCCGAACAAGAAGGCGGTGAGCACGAGCCCGGCCCGGAACCCCTCGTCGGCGGCCAGGGCGGCCAGCACGCTCATCGGTGGTGCTCCGTTGCACGCATCGTCGGTAACCCTTCCTCTGCAGCGACCTTGTTGCACTCAGGTCGCAACAAGCCCATCCTTGCATCCCCTACGGTGCTGTGGTGGACGCCGGACGGCGGGAGCGCATCCTCGGCCTCATCCGGACCCGGGGCGGGCGGGTCACCGCCGCCCGCCGCGCCCTGGTCGACGCGCTGGTGGACGCCGACGCCCACGTCACCGCCGACGACCTGGCCGCGGTGGTCCAGGCCCGGCATCCCGACGTGCACCGGTCCACGATCTACCGCACCCTCGACGCCCTGGAGCGCATGGGGGTGGTGGACCACGTCCACCTCGGGCACGGGCGGGCCGTCTACCACCTGGCCGACCAGGCCCACCAGCACCTGGTGTGCGACAGGTGCGGCGCGGTGCTGGAGGTGCCGGACGCCGTGTTCGCCCCCCTGGCGGCCGAGGTGGAGGCCCGCTACCGGTTCCGGATCCGGCCCAAGCACTTCGCCGTGCTGGGCCGCTGCGCCGGCTGCGGGGACTGAGGGACTGCGAGTCAACTACGTGAGTGAAGCGGCGACGCCCCTTCCGAGCAGGTAGTTGACTCGCAGGCCCTGAGGGACTACCCGGGCTCCGGCTCCGGCTCCGGCTCCGGCTCGGGCTCGGGCTCGGGTGCGGCCAGCCGCTTGCGCAGCCACGTGCCGGCGTGGTCGAGCTCGTCGCCGCTCGTCTCGTGCCCGATGTCGTACCAGTGCAGCTCCACGTCGGCGCCGGCCGTCACCAGTCCCTCCACCAGCTCCTCGTAGTCGTCCATGGTGACCGACTCGTCGAGGCGGCCGGTGGCGCAGAAGACCTGCTTGTGGTCGAGGATGCGCCCGCCGGGCGCCCGGAACGGGGCCCGGCCGCTGAGCACCACCGCGCCGGCCACCGCGTCCGGGAAGTCGTAGGCCAGGGCCACGGCGGCGGTGGCGCCGTCGCCGAAGCCGAGGACGCACACCATCTCGCCGTCGAGACCCAGGGCCTCGACGGCCTGGGCCAGCCAGGCCCGCAGCTCGGCCGCCCGTGCGTGCACGGCCTCGACGTGCGGGTCGACGTCGTCGGTGTTGGTCGGCTTGTCGACGGTGCGGACCGGCAGGTGGCGCCAGCCGCCGCCCTCGGCCGCCACCGGCCCCCGCAGGCTCACGACGCCGGCCTCCGGCGCGATGCGCCGGGCCGTGGCCACCAGGCTCCCCTCGTCGCCGCCGGCGTCGTGCAGGGCCAGGATCGTCAGGTGGGCGGTGTCACCGTCGGCCGCAGCCTTCTCGTACCGGTAGACGGCGCCAAGGTCGGGGAGCTCAGCCATCGGCCGACCCTAACCGGGACCGGGGCCGCCCTCATGCGGCGGGGCTGAAGGTGACGATGGTGAGGGTGCCGTAGCCCAGCAGCCCGAACGACACCGAGTACAGCACGGCCTTGGTGGCGGCCCGGGTGGCGGGCCGGCGCACGTAGTCGTCGATGATCCAGCGCAGGCCGTTGAGCCCGTGGAGCAGGGCCAGCACGAGCAGGGCCCAGTCGAACAGGCGCCACAACGGGTTGTCCCACCGCTCGGCCACGAAGCGGGCGTCGGTCTCGGTGACGTCGTTGACGATGTGGGTCAGCGAGAAGTGGACGAGGGCCAGGAAGACCAGCACCAGGCCCGAGATCCGCATGAAGAACCACGACCACGTCTCGAAGCTCTGGCGGGGCCGGCGGGGTTGGCGCCGGGGCGGGTCGCCCTCGGCCGGGGCGGACGGGGCGGCGACGGGAGCGGTCAATAGACCCGGCCGTCGAGGAAGGGCTCCATGATCACGAAGCCGCCCGCGGCGGTGAGCACCACGGTGAGGGCCACCACCGCCTTCAGCACCGCCTTCTCGTTGCGGATGCTGCCGGGGAAGAAGTCGATCATGACGACCCGGAGGCCGTTGAGGGAGTGGAAGACGAGCCCGAACAGCAGCCCGACCTCGAAGAGGCGCAGCAGCACGTTCCCGTAGAGCTCGTGGACCTGGTCGTAGATCTCGGGCCGGGCCACCAGCGACACGTCGACGATGTGCAGGAGCAGGAAGAAGAAGACCAGGAACCCGGTGATGCGGTGGGTGACGAAGGCCCACTGGCCCGAGCGGCCCCGGTAGACGGTGCCCCGCTCGGCGCTCACTCCTTCCGCCTCGGGCGCACCCAGCGGCCGGCCCACACCGTGGTCGACAGCACGTAGAGGGCGAAGGCGGTGATGAGGAGGGTGATGGCGCCGAGGGCGACGGCGAACAGCGCCTGGGCCGTGGTCATCGGCCGTGACGCTACCGCGCCTCGGGGCCGGCGCCGTGCCTCCCGTCCCCCGCCGGCGGCCGGGGATCGTCGCCGGGCACGAGGCCCTCCAGCCACAGGGGCAGGTCGTCCTGGTGCACGCCGAGGCTCACGCCCCTGGCCGCCAGGTCGGCGGGCGGGCCGTCGAAGTACACCTTGCCCTGGCGCATGACCACCACCCGGTCGAGGTCGTCGGCCACCGCCCCCAGCTCGTGGGACACCAGCAGGACGGCGGCGGCGTGCTCGGAGACGAGGTGGACGAGGGAGTCGCGGAAGCGGTGCTGGGACTCGGCGTCTATGCCGGCCACCGGCTCGTCCAGCACCAGCAGCTCGGGCTGGGCCGCCAGCGCCTTGGCGATGAAGGCCCGCTGCTGCTGCCCGCCGGACAGCTCGCTCACCCGCTTGTGGCGCTGCTCCAGCAGGGCCACCGAAGCCATGGCGTGCTCGATCTCGGCCCGGTCCTCGGCCCCGAAGCGCCGGCGCCAGCCGCTGCGGGCCAGGCGGCCGGCGCCCACCACCTCCTCCACCGTCGCCGGCAGGTCGCGCGTCACGCCGGCCCGCTGCGGCACGTACCCCAGCCGCCACCGGTCGGCCAGGTGGCCGGGGACCTCGCCGAAGAGGCGCACGGTGCCGGCGGTGGGGCGCAGCAGCCCGAGCAGGCAGCGCAGCAGGGTGGACTTGCCCGAGCCGTTCGGTCCCACCAGGGCCACGAACTCGCCCGGCGCCACCGACAGGCTCACGCCGTCGAGCACCGGCTCGTCGTTGTAGCCGAAGCGCAGCGCCTGGGCCTCGAGGACGGGCCGGGGGCCGTCGGCGGTCACCGGTCCCGCCCGGGGACCGAGCGCCAGCGGCCGCCGCCCACCGCCACCGCGGCCAGGGCGGTGGTGATCGGCACCGAGGCCACCAGCCCCACGCTGCCCACCAGGGTGCGCACCACCTCGGACGCCACCACCTCGCCGGTGAGCACGTCGGAGACCCGGCGGTTGGCCTCCACCAGCAGGATGAGCAGGGGGAGGGAGGCGCCGGCGTAGGCCAGGACGAGCGTGTTGACGGTGGACGCCACGTGGTCCCGGCCGATGCGCAGGGCGGCCCGGTAGAGCCCGGCCGGGGGCATCCCCGGGTTGGCCAGGTGGAGCTCCCACACGGCCGAGGACTGGGTGACGGTGACGTCGTCGAGCACGCCGAGGGAGCCGATGATGATGCCGCCGAGGAGCAGGCCCTCGAGGTTGACCCGGGTGGACGCGGCCTGGAGGAACGAGGCCTCCTCGGTGCCGATGCCGGTGAGGTGGGTCACGGCCACGAACACCACCGCGAGCAGGCCGATCAGCCCGAGGCTGGCCAGCGTCCCCACCACCGCCGTGGTGGTGGCCAGGGTCATGCCGTGGGTGAGGTAGAGGTTGATGAGGAGGATGGCGGACGCGGCCACCACCGCCACCGCCACCGCGTTGCGCCCCTCCAGCACGGCCGGGATGAGGAACGCCACGAGGGTGAACAGGGTGATGGACAGGCCCACCAGGGCCCGGACGCCCCGCATGCGCCCCAGCACGACGACGGAGAAGACGAAGAGGGCGGCCAGGACGAGCATGGGCGAGCGCCGCTGGAAGTCGGAGAGGTAGTACTGGTTGCCGGGCGGGGCGTCGGGCGTGAAGCCGAGGACGACCTTGTCGCCCTCCACGACCTTGGGCGTGCCCGGTCCCTCGGCCAGCTCCAGCTCCACCGCCGTGCCCTCGTCCTGGCCCTCGGACGGCACCACCGTCACCTCGGTGCACCGCACGCCGTCGTCGGCGGTGGTGCCGGCGCAGGGCGTGGGCGTGACCGCCTCCACGGTGGCGTTCACCAGGTCGGCGGGGGGCCCGAGGAAGCGCGCGATGCCGGTGTCCCTCCCGCTGGGCCAGAGCAGCACCAGGCCCACGGCGGTGGCGCCCGCTGCCACCGCCACGACCATCAGCAGCACCCGGTGGGTGAGGATGGGCCGGTCGGGGCCCCCGCCGAAGTCCCTGGCCGGGCCGGCGCCGGGCGGCTTCCAGCGACGCTGGCTCACCCGGACGGGGCGGTGATCAGCTGCTGGCCCCGCAGGTAGGGCGCCAGCACGTCGGGTAGGCGCACCGAGCCGTCGGGCTGGCGGCCCGTCTCGACCACCGCCGCCCACACCCGGGGCACGGCCAGGGCCGAGCCGTTGAGGGTGTGCACCAGGGCCGTGCCCCTGCCCTCGGCCGGGCGGTAGCGGATGTTGGCCCGGCGGGCCTGGTAGTCGCTGAACCACGACACCGACGACACCTCGAGCCACTGGTCGACACCGGGCGAGTACACCTCGACGTCGAAGGCCCGGGCGTGGGACTGGCCGAGATCGCCGGTGCAGATCTCCACCACCCGGTAGGCCAGGCCCAGCTTGCGGAGCACGCCCTCGGCCCGGGCCAGCAGGTCGGCGTGCACCTCGGCCGCCTGCTCGGCGGTGGTGAAGGCGAGGATCTCCACCTTGTCGAACTCGTGCACCCGCAGCAGGCCGCGGGTGTCGCGCCCGGCCGAGCCCGCCTCGCGGCGGTAGCAGGTCGTGTGGGCCATGAGGCGCACGGGCAGGGCCGACTCCGGGAAGACCTCGTCGCGCCCGAGCGAGGTGAGCGGCACCTCGGCGGTGGGGATGGCCCACAGGTCGTCGCGCTCCAGGTGGTAGGCCTCGTCGGCGAACTTGGGCAGCTGGCCGGTGGCGGTGAGCGTGTCGGTCCGCACCAGCGTGGGCGGGCGGATCTCCTCGAAGGCGTCGGCGTTGTGGTCGAGGCCGAGCTGGCACAGGGCCCGGACCAGGGTGGCGCCGGCGCCCCGGTACACCACGAACATCGACCCCGACACCTTGGCGCCCCGCTCCAGGTCGAGGATCCCGAGCTCGGCCCCGATCTCCCAGTGGGGCACCCGCTGGTGGGCCTGGTAGCCGTCGGGGTCGTAGCCCTCCACCCGCAGGACGGGGTTGTCGTCGGCCGAGGCGCCGTCGGGGGCCTCGGGCGCCGGCAGGTTCGGGATGCGCAGCAGCAGGTCGCGCAGGGCGGCCTCCACCGTCTCGGCCTCGGCCGCCACGCCCCGCTCCTCCTCGCCCAGGGCCCGGCTCTCGGCCATCAGGCCCTCGGCGCCGGCGGTGTCGCCCGCCTTGCGGGCCCGGCCCACGTCCTGCGAGAGCGCGTTCACCTTGGAGCGCAGGACGTCGCGGCGGCCGGCCAGCTCCCGGAGGCGCCCGTCGAGCTCGACGGCCCGGTCGACGTCCTCGGCGGCCACTCCCTTGCGGGCCAGCGCGGCCTTGACGAGGTCCGGTTCGGTGCGCAGCCGGCGAACGTCGATCATGACGAGGCGAACGGTAGCGTGCCCCGCCATGGCGGCCGTCGAGGTATCCGACCTGGTCGTCCGCTACGGCGAGCTGGTGGCGGTGGACGGCCTGTCGTTGCGGGCCTCGGCCGGCGAGGTGGTGGCCCTGCTCGGGCCCAACGGCGCCGGCAAGACGTCGACGGTGGAGGCGCTCGAGGGGTACCGCCGGCCCGCGGGCGGATCGGTGCGGGTGCTGGGCCTCGACCCCGTCGCCGACCGGGCCCGGCTGGCGCCCTCGCTGGGGGTGATGCTGCAGCGCGGCGGCGTGTACCCGGCCCTGGGCGCCCTCGACGCGCTGCGCCTGTTCGCCTCCTACCACGCCGGCCCCGAGGATCCCGAGGCCCTCCTGGAGCGGGTGGGGCTCACCGCGGTGGCCCGGACCCGGTGGCGCCGGCTGTCGGGCGGCGAGCAGCAGCGGCTGTCGCTGGCGCTGGCGCTGGTGGGGCGGCCGGCGGTGGCCTTCCTCGACGAGCCCACGGCCGGCGTCGACCCCGCCGGCCGCATCGCCATCCGGGCCGTCGTCGACGACCTGCGCCGGCGGGGCGCCTGCGTGCTGCTGGCCACCCACGAGCTGGACGAGGCCGAGCGCCTGGCCGACCGGGTGGTGATCGTCGACGGCGGCCGGATGGTGGCCACCGGCACCCCGGCCCAGCTCATGGCGGCCGACGAGCGCCGGCGGGTCCGGTTCGCGGCGGCGCCCGGGCTCGACACGGCCGGCCTGGGTGCCGCCCTGGGCGGGGTGGCCGTCACCGAGGAGCGGCCCGGGGAGTACCTGGCCGACACCGAGCCGAGGCCGGCCGTGCTCGCCTTGCTCACGGCCTGGCTGGCCGAGCGGGACCTCGACCTGGGCGAGCTGCGCACCGGGCGGCGGACCCTGGAGGAGGTCTTCCTCACCCTCACCGGCGCCGAGGCACGGGCCGGGAGGGAGGCCGGGCCGGCGCCGGCGGACGGGGTACCGCCCGCTGCCGCGCCGGAGACGGGCGCCTACCGCTCGGAACCGGCGCAGAGCTCCGGGCCGGGGGGGACGCCCGACGTCCTGGCGCCGGCGCCGGGCGCAGACCGCTCCGATCGGGCGGACCACGGTGGGCCGGGGGAGCCGGGGGAGCCGGCGGCGCCGGCCCGCCCGCCGGGGCGGCGGGGGGCCCGCCTGGCGGCGCAGACCAGGGCCGAGGTGGCCATGACCCTGCGGCGGGGTGAGTCGCTGCTGCTGGCGCTCGGGATCCCGGTGCTGCTGCTGGTGTTCTTCAGCCTCGTCGACGTCCTGCCCACGGGCACCGACGACCCCGTGGACTTCCTGGCGCCGGGCATCCTGGCCCTGGCCGTGATGTCGACGGCGATGGTGGGCCTGGCCATCGCCACCGGGTTCGAGCGTGAGTACCTGGTCCTGAAGCGGCTGGGCACCACCCCCCTGCGCCGGGGCGAGCTGCTGGCGGCCAAGACGGCCGCCGTCCTGGCCGTCCTGGCCGTGCAGGTGGCCGTCCTGGCGCCGGTGGCGCTGGTGCTGGGCTGGCGGCCGGAGGGCGACGCCGGCCTGGCCGTGCTGGCCGTGCTCCTGGCCACCGTCGGCTTCGCCGGCGCCGGCCTCCTGCTGGCCGGCTCGCTGCCGGCGATGACCACGCTGGCCGCCGCCAACGGCCTCTACCTCGTGCTCCTGCTGCTGGGCGGGATGGTGGTGCCGCTCGAGGAGCTTCCCGGCGGCCTGCGGGCCGTGGCCCGGGCCCTGCCCGCCGCCGCCCTGTCGGACGCGCTCCACGGAGCCCTGGCCGCCGGCGCGTCGGTGCCGGGCCGGTCGTGGGTGGTGCTCGGCGCGTGGGCGGTGGTGGCGCCGGCGCTGGCCGCCGTCACCTTCCGCTGGGAGTAGCGGCCGGCGGCGCCCCGCCCCTGCGCCGGGAGCAGCCGGCTACCAGCCCTCGGTGCCCGGCTCGCCCTTGAACGGGCCCACGATGCCCGAGGTGATCCAGCCCCCGTAGAAGCCGCCGGCCTGGGGGGACACCGGCTCCAGCCCCACCAGGCACAGCTCCACCCTGGCCGGGTAGAAGGCCACGTACCCGGCCAGCTCCTCGTAGCCGGGCCGCGGGTCGAGGTACGTCCACGCCGCGTCCACCGACCGCTGGCCCTTGTGCACCACCGTCAGGTAGGAGGCCGTGCCCTTGAACTCGCACCGGCTGGTCCGGCCGCTGGGCTCCACGCAGCCCGGGATGATGCTGTCGGGGGGCAGGTAGTACACGGGGGGGTGGCTGGTCTCCAGCACCCGCTTGGAGGCGAGGGTGACGGCGATGGTCTCCGCCGCGAAGATCACCTCCACCTGGTCGGTGCGGGACTCGACCCGGGGCGGCCGGGGGTAGTCCCAGACCGACTCCTGCCCCGGGCCGGCGGGTAGGGGCTGCGGCCGGGGAAGCATGGCACCTGATCCTACGGTCGCCCTCGTGCAGGCGCCGGCGGCGGGCACCGGCCGCGGTGTCGGACCGCGGCGCCGGCCCGGGTCGGACCGCGGCAACCGAGCGGTCAGTCGGAGGCGGCGGCCACCAGGCGGTCGAGGTCCTCCTGGCGGGCCTCGCCCACGTGGCGGTCGACCAGCACCCCGCGGCGGTCGACGGCCACGGTCACCGGGAGGCCGGGGCGGAAGCCCACGCCGTAGGCGGCGGCGATGCGGCTCCCGGGATCGACGAGGGCGGGCCAGGTCGCCCCCTGCTCCTCCATGAACGCCGCCGCCGCACCGGCCGTGTCCTGGAACACGACCCCGAGCACGGCCACACCGCCGTCGTGCACCTTCTTGAACAGCGGGAACTCCTTGCGGCACGGCACGCACCACGACGCCCAGAAGTTCACCAGCACGGGCCGGCCCCGGTAGTCGGCCAGGGACACCGGCTTCCCTTCCAGAGAGGTGGCCTCGATCGGCGGGGCGGCACCGGCGGGCGGCCCGGCGTCGCCGGCCGGGCGCAGGGCCACGACCGCGACCAGCACGGCCGCCACCGCGCCGGCGCCGGCGAGGGCCAGGCGCCGGCCCCCCGTCACGGCCCCGCGGTGGGGGCGGCGGGCTCGGCCGGCGCCGGCTCGGTGCGGGCCAGCTCCCGCTCCACCTGGTCCCAGGTGAGCACGCCGGCCCTGGACTCGTTCTGGTCCCGGTCGTACCAGCGGAAGAAGATGACCACGATCACCGACCACAGCAGCAGGCCGGCGTAGATCTTCATGAGGGCGCCTGCCACCCGCTGGTCCTCCACGGCCGAGATGGCGAACGGCCGCGGCGCCTCCGCGTAGAAGTCGTACAGCACGCCGTCGGCGAAGGTGAGGAACGAGGCCGGGATGGTGGGTATGACCGACTGCAGGAAGATGTAGACCATCCGGGCCGCCTCGGACCGCATGCGGGGCAGCTCGGGCACCCGGTTGAGCACCGGGAACCACATGAGGACGGCGCTGGTGAAGATGACCACGTGCACGGCGAAGTGCACGGCGTGGTTGCGCAGCGAGGCGTCCACCATCACGGGCCAGTGCGAGAGCACGGTGACGACGTTGAAGACCACGGCCGCGGCCAGCGGCCGGGCCAGGCGGCTCACCAGGAAGTGGACGGGCCGGGCCCGCACCATGCGGCGCACGAGCCACACCGGCAGGCCCAGCAGCAGGAGCGGGGCGGCGATGAGGGAGAAGCCAATGTGCTGCACCATGTGCACGCTGAACAGGTAGTGCTCGCCGATGTCGTGGACGGGCCAGTCGGCGTGGAGCCAGAGCGCCACCAGTCCGGCGCAGAAGGTCCCGATCTGGCGGCGGGTGGCCACCCGCTCCCCCGCCGCCACGCTGCGGGGGCCGAGGCGCGCCAGGGCCCACCAGTAGCCACCGGCCAGGACGGCCACCATGGCCCACACGTCCGGGTGGGCGTGCCACTCCCACCCCGAGACGCCGGCGTGGGCCAGCAGCATCAGAGGAAGACGCCGAGGGTGAGCAGGTAGGCCACGTAGCAGAAGGAGGCCAGGACGAACCCGGTGATGAAGAGCCGGCGCAGGATCTTGTTGTCGAACTTGAGGTGCATGAAGTAGGCGGCGACGATGACGAACTTGGCCCCTGCCAGCACCATCAGGACGCCGTTGTTGGCCGCCTCGTTCGAGAAGCTGTAGTAGTAGAGGAGCACCTCCACCGCCGTGATCACGCCGAGGATCAGGGCGATCTTGATGTACTTGGCCTCGCTGGGGTGACCGCCGTGGTCGCCGTGGTCGCCGTGGTCACCTGCCGGCTCGACCTGGTGGTCGGCCTGGTCGACGGCGCTGCTGCTCATCGCTCGCCTCCTCTCCCTACGACGGGATCAGGTAGATGACGGTGAAGATGACGATCCACACCACGTCCACGAAGTGCCAGTACAGCCCGGCGATCTCGACGACCTCCGACTTCTCCTGCCCGAGCTTGCCCCGAAGCGACAGGTTCCAGAGGGACAGGAGCATGATGATGCCGAGGGTCACGTGCACGCCGTGGAAGCCGGTGAGGACGAAGAAGCTGCTGCCGAACAGGTTGGTCTTGATGGTGAGCCCCTCCCGGATGAAGGAGGTGAACTCGTAGACCTGGCCGGCGATGAAGCTGGCGCCGAGCAGGGCGGTCGCCATGAGCCAGACCCGCAGCCGGCGCCCGTCGCCCCGCTGGATGGCGGCCAGGGCCAGCACCATGGTGAGCGAGCTCATGAGGAGCACGAACGAGCTCACCGAGGTGTAGGGGATGTCGTAGATGTCCTCGGGCGTGGGGCCGGTGCGGCTGCGGCCCCGGTACAGGAAGTACGTGGAGATCAGGGCCCCGAACAGCAGGCACTCGGACCCGAGGAAGGTCCACATGGCGAGCTTCTCGTTCGACAGCCCGGTGTTGGTGACGTGACCGTGGCCCCCGTGGCCGCCGCCGTGGGCGGGCGGCTCGGTGGCCACGGTGGCGACGTCGGCGGTGGCCATCAGCCCTCTTCCTTGCCGTCGCCGGCGTCGTCTCCGCCCGGTTCCGTACCGGCATCGCCCGCGCCGGCGGTCGTGTCGGCGGTCGTGTCGGCGGTCGTGTCGGCGGACGCATCCGCAGCGCCGTCGCCGGCCTCGAGGGCGGCGGGCCCGCCCACCAGCGCCGGCTCGTGCTCCTCGCCGCCGTGGTCGTCGTGGTGCTCCGCGGGCTCGGCCGAGGGCTCCATGCCCCACGCGTAGATCGAGGCGAACAGCATGATGGCGCCGACGACGGCGACCGCGTAGTTGCTGCCCGAGCTGCGCCCGTAGAGCATCCCGTACGAGATCACGGGGATCGAGAGGGCGGCCAGGATGGGGTAGTAGCTGGGCGACGGCATGTGGATGCCCATCATGTGGGCGTCGTGCATGTCGTCGTCGGTGAGGGTGTACCCGTTCACGACCACCGGGGCCGGGGCCCCGTCGTCGGCCTGCGAGCCGTTGCCGCCGGCCTGCTCGAGTGCCACCAGCCCGGGCGGCGCCGGCGGCGCGGCGCCGTCGATGCGCACCAGCCTGCCCTCGTCGTCCTCGGTGTACTTGTCGTGCCAGAACGTGTCCACGGCGTGGACGTGGGGCTCGACCGCGAAGTTGTAGGCGGGCGGGGGCGACGAGGTGGCCCACTCGAGGGTCCGTGCGTCCCACGGGTCGGCGGGGGCCACGACCCGCTTGACCTTGCTGGAGTACCAGACGTTGTAGATGAACACCATCGTGGAGAAGGCGATGACGAAGGCGCCGATGGTGGACAGCATGTTCAAGAAGTTGAGGCCCAGGCTGTCGTCGTAGGTGTAGATCCGGCGGGGCATCCCCTGCAGGCCCAGCAGGTGCATGGGGGCGAAGGCCAGGTTGAAGCCGATCAGCCAGGTCCAGAAGTTCAGCTTGCCCCGCCGCTCGTCGAGCATGTAGCCGAAGATCTTGGGCCACCAGTAGTAGATGCCGCCCATGATCCCGAACAGGGCGCCGCCGAACAGCACGTAGTGGAAGTGGGCCACCACGTAGTAGGTGTCGGTCTGCTGGCGGTCGTGGGGCGAGACCGAGTGGGTGACGCCGGACAGGCCGCCGATGGTGAACATGGCCACGAACCCCAAGGCGAACAGCATCGGGGTGGTGAGCTTGATCGATCCCTTCCACACCGTCCCGAGCCAGTTGAAGATCTTCACCCCCGTCGGGACGGCGATGAACATGGTGGATATCGAGAAGGCCGAGACCGCCACCGGCCCGAGGCCCACCGCGAACATGTGGTGCACCCACACGCCCCAGCCCATGAAGCCGATGGCGATGCCGGAGAACACGATGACGGGGTAGCCGAACAGGGGCTTGCGGGCGAACACGGGAAGGATCTCCGAGACCATGCCCATGGCCGGCAGGATGAGGATGTACACCTCGGGGTGGCCGAACAGCCAGAACAGGTGCTGCCACAGGAGTGGGTCGCCGCCGGCGGCCGGGTTGAAGAAGTTGGACCCGAAGTTGCGGTCGAACATCAGCAGGAACAGCGCCACCGTGATGACCGGCATGGCGAACAGGATCAGGAACGACGACACCAGCGTCATCCAGGTGAACACCGGCATGCGCATCAGCGTCATGCCGGGAGCGCGCATGTTCAACATGGTGACGATCAGGTTCACGGCGCCGGCCGTCGACGCGATGCCGAGGATCTGCAGGCCGAAGACCCAGAAGTCGATGTTGTACCCGGGCGAGAAGGTGATGCTGGTGTTCGGGGCGTACCCGAACCAGCCGCCGTTGGGCGCGCCACCGAGGAAGAAGCTGGAGTACAAGAAGATGCCGCCGAACAGGAACAGCCAGTAGCTGAAGGCGTTCAGGCGGGGGAAGGCGACGTCGCGGGCGCCGATCTGCAGCGGCACCAGGTAGTTGAAGAAGGCCGCCGACATCGGCATGATCACGAGGAACACCATGGTGGTGCCGTGCATGGTGAACAGCTGGTTGTAGGCGTCGGCCGAGAGCACGGTGCCGTTGGGCTTGGCCAGCTGCAGCCGGATGAGGAGGGCCTCGATCCCGCCCAGCAGGAAGAACACGAAGGCGGTCACCCCGTAGAGGATCCCGATCCGCTTGTGGTCGACGGTGGTGATCCACGACCACACGCCCTTGGGGTCGGTGGGGCGCCGCAGCAGACCGGTGTCGGAGCCGGCGGCCGGCGCGAGCGTGGTGGTGGGTTCGAGGACGGTGGTCATCCTGGTTCTCCGGTCATCAGTCCAGCGTGTCGAGGTAGGCGATCAGGCTGGTGATCTCCTCCTCGGTCAGGTCGAGGTCGGGCATGATCGAGCCGGGCTTCTCCTCCGGGGGGTTCCGCAGCCAGGCCCGCATGTTCTTCTCGTTCAGGTCGAAGATGGCGCCGGCGAACGTCTTCCGCTGCTGGAGGTGGGTGAGGTCGGGCCCGACCTCGCCGGCCGCGAAGCCCTTCACCGTGTGGCAGCTGGCGCAGCCCTTGGCCCGGAACAGGGCGGCGCCGGCGGCGGCTTCCTCGTCCTCGGCCTCGGTCGGCAGCTCGGCCTCCTCCACGTTCGACGCCACCCACTTCTCGAAGTCGGCCGGCTCGTGGGCCACCACCCGCAGGCGCATGTCGCCGTGCGAGAGGCCGCAGAACTCGGCGCACTGGCCGAAGTACGTGCCCGGCGTCTCGGCCTGGAGGGTCATGTGGTTGCTGCGATTGGGGATGGCGTCGATCTTCCCGGCCAGCTTGGGCACCCAGAAGCTGTGGATCACGTCCACCGACTCGAGGTTGATGGCGATGGGCACGCCCACGGGGATGTGCAGCTCGTTGGCGGTGACGACGCCGTGGTCCGGGTACCTGTACTCCCACCACCACTGGTGGCCCACCACGTCGACGTGCACGACGTCGGCGCCCTCGGGCACCTCGTCGAGGTCGACGATGGTGCCGACGGTGAGCACGCCCACCACCGCCAGGACGGCGGCGGGGATGATCGTCCAGGTGAGCTCCATGCGGACGTTGCCGTGGACCTGGACGGGCCGCTCGTCGTCGGACCGGCGGCGGAACTTCACGGCGCTGTAGATCACCAGGGCCTGGACCAGCACGAACACGAAGCCGGCGATGATGAACACCGGCTTGGCCAGGTCGTAGACCTTGTCGGCGTAGGGGCCCTGGGGGTCCAGGGCGTCCTGGGGCAGCTCCTTGTCGCCGCAGGCGGCCAGCAGGAGCGTGATGGCCGTGACCGGCAGTGCCAGCCGCCAACGACCCGTGCGCTCAGTGCTCCGCCCTCTCACCCTGTCACCCTTTCTCATCGGCTCGATCAGTGCCAACTCCGCCTGAGACGCCGAGCCGGTCGAGGTAGCGGTCCAGCTCGGCGGCGGTGAGCCGGCCCCGGGCCACGTCGGTGACCCGGCCGGCGCCGTCGACGAAGACGGTGGTGGGCATGCCCTGGAGCCGGTAGCGGGTGGCCACGGCGCGGTCGGGGTCGTAGCCCGCCGGGAAGGTGGTGCCCGTGTGGTCGAGCAGGGCGACGGCGGCGGTGCGGGAGTCGCCCACGTCGACGCCCACCACGTCGACCGACCCGGCCAGGCGGCGCGAGGTCGCCTCCAGCAGCGGCAGCTCCTCCCGGCACGGCTCGCACCAGGAGGCGAAGAAGTTCACCACCACGGGCCTCCCTCCGGTGCCGAGGGTCACGGGGGCGGCCCCGCCCCGCACGTCCGGCAGCGAGAAGGCCGGCGCCGTGGACAGGGTGGTGGCGGACTGCCGGTCGCCGGGGAGGACGGCCACCACGCCCACGCCGGCCAGGGCCAGGGCGGCCACGGCGGCAGGCTTGGCCAGCCGGCCCCGGTGGGCGGCGGCCCGCGGGGTGGCGGACGGCATCGGAACTGCGGTGGAAGTGGCCATCAGGACGCCTCGACGACGAACGCGCCCTTCATGTTCGGATGGAAGTCGCAGATGAACACGTAGGCCCCGGGTTCGGGGGTCTCCAGGTGGTAGGTGCGCTCGTCGTGGCCGGCGAAGCCCTCGCCGTTGAACACCGGCTCGGCCTCGGGGCCGTCGCCCTTGTAGATGGCGACGTTGTGGTACACCTCGGCGTCCTCGTTGACGAACTCGATCTCCAGCTCCTCGCCGGCGGGCACGGTGATCTCGTCCGTGTCGAACTTGACCTCCTCGGCGACGATGTGGACCACCTCGCCGTGGTCCTCGTGGGGGTGGAACTCGCGCTCGCCGGCGGCCACGCCGGTGACGCCTGCGCCGGCCGTGGCCACGACGGCCACGGCCACCAGGGCCATGATGGCCGAGGACGTGATGCGGGGTCGTGCGGCCACCCAGGCGCAGGCCGAGAGGATGGCGAGGGCGGCCACCAGGGCCACCGCCACGGCTGCGTTCTTGGAGATGGCGAGCAGGATCCGGGACATGCTGATGGCGATGGTGGCGGCCAGCAGGAAGGTGGCCACCGGCAGGCCCACCGGCACCAGGAGCCGGAAGCTGACCCGCTCCCGAAGGCGCGGCGTCCACGCGGGGTCCTCGCTCCAGACCTTGGCGAACCAGCCGCCGGCGGCCAGCACCACCGCGATCACGCCCACCAGCACCACCGGGCCGCCGGCGGCGGCGGACGCTCCCAGGCCGGCCACGGCCAGGGCGGCGAGGGCGGGCCAGCCGCTGCCCCGGGCCGGGGCGCCCGTGGTGGTGGCCCGCCGCTCCGGCGCCGGCGCGTCGGGCGGGACCACCGGCGCCTCGTCGGGGACGGCGGCGCCGGCCGTGGCGACGGCGACCAGGAACGCGGCGCCGGCCAGGAACAGGAGCAGCATGGTGCCGGCCCGCTCGTCGACGGCGGCGGCGTAGAGGAGGCCGGTGGCCAGCCCCATGCCCGACAGGGCCAGGAGCAGCTTGGAGACGGGGCTCAGCATCGCGGGGCGCCTACTTCAGCACGATGACCGTGTACCACACGGCCAGGGAGACGAGGACGGTGAACTGCCAGTAGATGGCGACGGCCCGGGGATGGTCCGCCTCCGGGTCGAGCAGCTGGCGGCCGGCGACGCGGAACAGCGTGAGAGAGGCGGCGGCCACGCCGATGCCTACGGCGATGCCGAGCAGCATGCACATCGCCGTCACCACCAGGCCGTACGGGTGGCTGACGGCGTCGAACTCGACCCGGCCGGCCGCGTACGACATGAGGTTGAGGAACGAGATCCCGAGGGCGACGGTGACGCCGAAGCCGGCCAGGGCCTGCTGGCGCTCGCCCCGGCGCAGGGCGGCGACGCCCCACTCCACCGTGACCGACGACAGGACCATGGTGAGGGCCATGAGGTTGCCCCAGTACTGGTCGATCTTGGCGTCGCCCGGCGGGAACGGGTCGTTCAGCCGGCGCATGTGCAGGTAGGCGGCGATGAGCGCTCCGAAGAGCATGGTGCCGCTCGACACCACGAACAGGGTGGCGAGGGTGAGCACCCGGCGGGGCTGGGTGCCGCCGGCGGCGGGCAGGGCGAGTGTGGGGCTAGCCACCGTTCACCTCCGCGGACGTGGCCCGCAGGTCGAGCAGCGGATGGGCGGAGCGGACCTCGGGTACGGCATCGAAGCCCTCGGGGGGCGGGGGCGAGGCCGTGGCCCACTCGAGGGTGAAGCCCTCGTAGGGGTCGTCGGGACCGGCGGCCCCGGAACGCCCGGCCAGGGCCCGGAGGATCTCGGCCACCAGGATCAGGGCGCCGAGCGCGGCGCCCACCCCGCCCACGGCTGCCAGCAGGGCGTAGGTGGAGGCGCTGGAGCTGAACTCGAAGTCCTTGATGTGGGCCGGGGCACCGTCGTAGCCGAGCAGGTAGCTCCCCAGGCCGAGGAGGAAGAAGCCGCCGAAGAGGGCGAGGAAGACCAGCCGGCCCAGGTTGGCCGACAGCTCCCGCCCGAACAACTTGGGCGCCCAGTGGTAGATGGCGCCGGCCAGCAGGAGGGTGGGCGCACCGAAGGCGACGGTGTGCAGGTGCCCGGTGGTCCACGCCGTGCCCTCCACCCCGGAGGCGCCGGCGGCCGCGGCGTGCAGGGCGCCGGCGCCGGCCAGGCCCACGGCGCCGAGGACGAACAGGAGGCTGGGATGGGGCCGGACCCTGCCCTTGGCCACGGTGCCCAGCCACACCAGGGCCAGGAGCGCCACCGGCAGCGCTATCAGGGTCGTGAGCGGGGTGTACGTCGGCAGGACGATGGCGTCGGCGACCTCGGTGCCCGCCGCCCACGCCCCCAGGCTGAGAAGGGCGAACAGCGACAGGGCGGTGCGGGCGGCGTGCAGGTTCAGCAGCGGGCGCCGGGCGTGGGTGGCCACGATGTCGCAGGCGGCGCCGAGGCCGGGCAGGGCCAGGAGGTGGATCTCGGGCCGGCCGAACAGCCACACCGAGTGCTGCCAGATGGCCTGGCCGGCCACGTGCTCCTCGTGGAAGAAGCCGGCGCCGAACCGCCGGTCGATGTAGAAGAGCACCAGCCCGCCCACGAACACGGGCGTGGTGAGGAGGGTGACCAGGCCGGTGGCCAGGGTGGCCCACGAGAACATGGGCAGCCGGCGCAGGGTGAGGCCGGGCGTGCGGAGCTTGAGGACGGTGACGACCAGGTCGATGGAGGCCAGCACCATGGCCACCCCCACCAGGGCCATGGCGACGATGGCCAGTGCGTCGGGGTTGCCCGCCCCGCCGGACGGCGCCGGCGCGGGGACGGCGTCGGCGATGCCGAGACCCACCGGCGGTCCGAGCAGGTAGGCGGTGATCAGCAGCCCCCCGCCCAGGAGGAACAGCCAGGTGGCGAAGGCGTGCAGCCGGGGCAGGGCCAGGCGGCCGGAGCCGATCTGCAGCGGCACCAGGTAGGTGGCCAGGCCGATCCACGCCGGCGCGAGGAACAGCAGCGACGAGACGCCGGCGTGCAGCGAGAAGAGGCGGTTGTAGTTCCCGCCCACGAGGTCGACGCCCTCGGCCGCCAGCTCGGCCCGGAGGATCAGGCCGGTGGCGCCGCCCGCCACCAGGAAGAGCAGGGCGCCACCCAGGAAGAGCAGGCCCAGCCGCTTGTGGTCGGCAGTGGCGGTGATGGTCTCGGAGCCGGCGGACGGGGCGGCCACCACGGGGTCGGGCGCGACGTCGCCCGGGCGGGTGTCGAGAACGGTCACGTGGGCCTCAAAGGGATCGGAGGAGCTGGTCCAGGGCCATGACGGAGAACAGCACGGTGACGTAGGAGATGGAGAACCCGAACAGGCGCATGGCCCGCCTGGGGGTGGGGTCCCGGCGCAGCTGGGACGCCTTGAGCAGGAAGAGGCCGCCCAGGACGACGGCAGAGGCCAGGTACAGGGGGCCCATGCCGGCCACAGGGGCGAAGACGAGGGAGACGGCCACCAGGGCGACGGTGTAGATCTCGATCTGGCGGGCGGTGTCGTCCATGGAGGCGACGGCCGGCAGCATGGGGACCTCGGCCGCGGCGTAGTCCTCGCGGTAGCGGATGGCGAGGGCCCAGAAGTGGGGCGGCGTCCACACGACGATGAGGGCGAACAGGACCAGGGGGGCCAGGCCCAGCCCCCCGGTGACCGCCGACCAGCCCACCAGCACGGGCACGGCGCCGGCGGCGCCGCCGATGACGATGTTGTGGGCCGAGGTGCGCTTCAGCCAGAGCGTGTAGACGAAGACGTAGAAGAGGGTGGCCCCCACCGCCAGCACCGCGCTGAGCGGGTTGACCAGGGTCCACAGCAGGGCGAAGGCCGCGACCTCGAGGGCGAGCGCGAACACCAGGGCCTGGGCCGGCTCGATCTCGCCCGTGACCAGGGGCCGGTGCCGGGTGCGCTTCATGATCTGGTCGATGTCCCGGTCGACGTACATGTTGATGGCGTTGGCCCCGCCCGCGGCCAGGGTGCCGCCGACGAGGGTGGTCAGCACCAGCCACCCGGGGGGGAGGCCCCTGGCCGCCACGACCATGGTGGGGACGGTGGTCACGAGCAGCAGCTCGATGATGCGGGGCTTGGTAAGCGCCACATAGGCCGACAGCCGCGAGCGCGGTCGAACAGAAGCGGTTGTCACGGCCATCGAGGTGGCACATTACGGCTGCCTTCGTCCGACGACAAAGCGAGCGTTTGGCCGAGGCCCGGAGCCCGTCCCTACCATCGGGTGCGATGGCCTCCCGGACGCTCTCGCCCCTCGCCTACAGGCGCATCACCCTGGTGGCCCTCCTCGCCCTCGCCTTCATCATCGTCACGGGCGGGGCGGTGCGCCTGACGGGCTCGGGGCTGGGCTGCCCTGACTGGCCGAACTGCGACGACGGCCGCCTGGTGGCACCCCTCGAGAAGCACGCCATGGTGGAGTTCGTCAACCGCACCGTCACCGGCGTGGTGTCGGTGGCGGTGATCGTGGCCGTGCTGGCGTCGTTCCGGCGCCGGCCCTACCGCAAGGACCTGGTCTGGCTGTCCCTGGGCCTGGTGGGCGGGGTGCTCGGCCAGATCGTCCTGGGCGGCCTCACCGTGCTCTTCGACCTGGCTCCGCCCCTGGTCATGGGCCATTTCCTGCTCTCGATCGCCATCCTGGCCGACGCCCTGGTCCTGCACTGGCGGGCCGGGCAGCCGGATGCCGGCGACGCCGCGCCCCGGGCCCCGGTGGCGCCCGAGCTGCGGGCCCTGGGGCGCCTGGTGACGGCCACCACCGCCCTCGTCGTCTTCCTCGGCACCGTGGTCACGGCCGCCGGCCCCCACGGCGGCGACGAGGAGACCCCCCGCCTCGACGTGCCGCTGCACCGGGCCGCCCAGGTCCACGGCTTCTCGGTGGTGTTGCTGCTTGGCCTGGTGGTGACCGTCCTGGTCCTGCTGCGCCGCTCGGGGGCGCCGGCCGACGCCCGCCGGCGGGGCTCGATCCTGCTGGCCGTGCTCCTGGTCCAGGGCGCCATCGGCTACGTCCAGTACTTCACCGGGGTGCCGGCGCTGCTGGTCGGTTTCCACATCGCCGGGGCGGTGGCGGTGTGGTCGGCGGCGGTGCGCTTCCAGCTCGGGCTCGGTCCCCGCGTGGCCCCCGGAGGGGCGGCCGCGTCGCCCCCGGGCCGGCGCCAGGCCCTCGCCCGGGCCTAGCCCGGACGAAAAGGGGGAGAATGGGGGCGTGACGGCTGCGCCCCTCGAGGTCCTCGAGCCCACTGCCGACGACGTCGCCGAGCCCGACCGGCCCTGGGTCGTCATCGTGTGGAACGACCCGATCAACCTCATGTCGTACGTCACCTACGTGTTCCAGAAGCTGTTCGGGTACTCCAGGGAGAAGGCCACCAAGCTGATGCTGGACGTGCACCACAAGGGCCGGGCCGTGGTGTCGAGCGGCCCCCGGGAGCGGGCCGAGCTCGACGTGTTCCGCCTCCACGAGCACGGCCTGTGGGCCACCATGGAGCACGACGTCTAGATGCCGGGCTCCTAGATGACCGTGTTCCGCCTGCCGTCCGGCGGGTTCCGCCTCGACCTCATGCCCGAGGAGCGCGACGTCCTGCGCACCCTGCCCGACCAGCTCGAGGAGGTGCTCGACCTGGCCCCCGAGGACCCGTCCCTCGGGCGGCTGTCCCCGCCCGCCTACGCCGCGGACCCCGAGCACGAGGCCGAGTACCGGCGCCTGATGGGCGACGACCTGCGGGAGCGCCGGCGGGCGGCCCTGTCCGTCATGCGGGAGACGGTGGACGCCCCGGAGCTCGACGAGGAACAGGCCCAGGGGTGGCTGTCGGCCCTCAACAGCCTCCGCCTGGTGCTGGGCACCCGCCTCGACATCACCGAGGACGACGACGGCGCCGACTTCGACCCCCGCGACCCCCGGGCCCCCGGCCTGGCCCTCTACGGCTACCTGTCCTGGCTGCTCGACCAGCTGGTGGACGCCCTGGCCGAGGGCCTGCCCGACGTGCCGCCCGAGGACGACCTGTAGATGGCCGGCTGCGTTCCGGGAAGCCTCACGTTCGCTCTGCGGACGTGAGGCTTCCCGGAATGCCGGCGCCGGCGGTGCCGGGCCGGCCGGCGGAGGTTCAGGCGGCGGGGTACCACATGGCGCCGGCGGTGCCGGGGCCGGTGTGGACGCCCACGCTGGGGCCGACCCGGTAGCGCACGAGCTCGAGGACCTGGGGCGCGCCCTCCAGCCGGCGCTCCAGCGCGGCACGGACGGGGGCGCCGGCGGTGTCGGCCACGCTGATGCCGACCCGGAGGCGGGAGCCGCCGCCGAGGACGGCCTCGGCCATGGCGTCGGCCGCCTCGTCCACCGTGGCGGCCCGGGCCACGGGCTGGTAGGTGCCACCCACCAGGCGCACCACGGGGATGGCGTCGTCGCCGGCGCCGGCCGCGCACTCCCCCAGCCGTCCGCCCCGCCGCACCAGGTCGACGGCCCGGACCACGAACACGTTGCCGGTGCGGGCCGCCACCGCCTCGGCCACGCCGGCCGCGTCCTCCAGGCCGGCGCCGGCCGCCACCGCCTCGGCCGCCTCCCACAGGCAGCAGGCCACGCCGAACGAGGCGGTGCCGGTGTCCACCAGCCGCACCGGCACCGGCGCGGCCTCGGCCGCGATGCGGGCCGCGTTGAGGGTGCCGGAGATGGCGGAGCCGATGTGGACGGACAGGATCTCGCCGGCGCCGGCCCGGGCCAGGGCGTCATAGGCGGCCACGAAGCGGCCGGGGGACGGGGCGGCGGTGGCCACCTGCGGGGTGGCGCCGCCGGCGAAGAAGGCGTAGAAGGCGTCGGCGTCGAGGTCGACGCCCTCCCGGTAGTCGCGGCCGTCCACCGTCACCGTGAGCGGCACCACCTCCACGCCGTAGCGCCGGGCCAGGTCGGGGGGCAGCTGGGCGTTGGAGTCGGTGCACAGGCCGATCACGCCACGCCCTCCTTCTCGGCCAGGTTCGCCTTCCGGGCGGCGGCGGCGAAGCGGGACAGGATGACGGCGCTGGAGGCGGCCGCGGCCAGGGGCAGGCCGGCGGTGGGGCGGGGCGCCCAGCCGTTGGGCCAGCCCCTGCGCCACCACAAGGTGGCGGCGGCCACCCAGGTCGACGACGCCACGGCGGTCGCGATGAGCGTGCGCGTCCCGACCTTCCTCGACCACCGGGGCGTGGCCGTCAGCCAGGCCAGCCCGATGTCGAACGGCACGTACACGGGGAAGGTGGCGACGCACTGGCCCACGCTGGCGGCCACGCCCTTGCCGCCCCGGAAGCCGTTCCAGACGGGGAAGCAGTGGCCCACCACGGCGGCGACGCCGGCCACGTGGGCGCCGGCGTCGGCGGCCAGGCGGCGGCCGGCGCCGCAGGCCGCCGCGCCCTTGGCGATGTCGGCCAGCATGATCCCGTAGCCCCACGCCCTGCCCAGCACCACCAGGGCGTTGGCCCCCCCGGGGTTGCCGGTGCCGGCGGCCCTGAGGTCGGCCGACCCGCCCGACGCCACCCGGGCGGCCACGTCGGCCGACGGCAGCGTGCCGAGGAGGTAGCCGGCGGCGGCGGCGCCCACGAGGCCGGCCGGCCGGGGGCGGGGCGGCGGGACCGGCATCGCCGCCTGACTCCGGGCCGGCCGGGGGCGGGGCGGCGGGACCGGCATCGCCGCCCGACCCGACCCAACCCCGTTCCCTACGGGTCGCCGCCGGGCCCACCGGGCGCGGGCGTTCCCGCCGGATGCGGAACGCGACCCGGGCGGGCCGCTGGTGCCGGCGGCGGGCCGGGGTGCCGGCGGAGCCGTCCAGGCCGGCCGTCACGGGTGGCGGGCTCCCGAGGGCCCGGGGCTTGGCTACGGTCGCCGGTCGTGGAGACCGTGCCCCGACTGCTGGCAGTCATGGGCTCGGGCGAGACCAGTCCCACCATGGTGAAGACCCACCGGGAGCTGCTGGGTCGCCTCGGGCCCGCGCCCGTGGCGGCGGTGGTGCTGGACACGCCCTACGGCTTCCAGTCCAACGCCGCCGACCTGGCGGCCCGGGCCGTGCAGTACTTCCGGGACAGCGTGGGCCAACCCATGGAGGTGGCCCACCACGCCGGCGCCGGCGCCGATCCGCTGGCGTACGAGTCCATGCTGGCCCGGCTCCGGGAGGCCCGGTACGTGTTCTCGGGGCCCGGGAGCCCGTCCTATGCCGTCCGCCAGTGGCGGGGTTCGCAGGTGCCGGCCGTGCTGGCCGACAAGCTGCGCTCGGGCGGGTGCATCACCTTCGCCAGCGCCGCCGCCCTCACCCTGGGCGTGGCCACCGTGCCCGTCTACGAGATCTACAAGGCCGGCGAGGAGCCCCACTGGCTGGAGGGCCTCGACCTCCTGGCCGGCGCCGGCATCCGTGCCGCCGTCATCCCGCACTACAACAACGCCGAGGGCGGCACCCACGACACCCGGTACTGCTACCTGGGCGAGGAGCGCCTGGCCCGCATGGAGGCGCAGCTCCCCGACGGGGCGTTCGTGCTGGGCGTGGACGAGCACACCGCCCTTATCCTCGACCTGGCCGCCGGCACCGCCACCGTCACGGGCCTCGGAGTGGTGACGGTGCGCCGAGCAGGAGTGTCAGCCGAGCTGGCCACCGGCGAGACGGTGACGCTGGACCGGCTGGTGGCGCTGGCCGACGCCGGCACCCGCCCGGGAGCGACCGCCGCGCCGGGCCCCGCCGCCGGCGCCGCGACCGCTCCACCGGCGCCGGCGCGCCTGGCCACGTCCCCCCTCCTGGACCGGGTGGGGGCGCTGGAGGCGTTGTTCGTCGCGGCCCTGTCCGCCGGCGACGCCGACGGCGCGGTGCGGGCGGTGCTGGAGCTGGAGCAGGAGCTGGTGGCGTGGGCCCACGACACGCTGCAGTCCGACGAGGTGGACCGGGCGCGGGCGGGTCTGCGGTCCATGGTGGTGCGGCTGGGCCAACTGGCCAAGGCCGGCGCCGGCGACCCCGCCGGGGCGGTGGGCCCGTTCATCGAGGCCCTGCTCGGCCAGCGCGAGGCGGCCCGCCGGGCCGGGCGCTGGGACGAGGCCGACGCCGTCCGCGACCATCTGGGCAAGCTTGGCGTCGAGCTGCGCGACGGCCCCGAAGGCACCACATGGCGTTTGGTACCCTGAGCGGGCCCTCCGGGACAGGCCCCCATCGTCTAGTGGCCTAGGACACCACTCTTTCAAGGTGGCGACACGGGTTCGAATCCCGTTGGGGGTGCCCAGGGAAACCGCAGGTCAAGGCCTAGCAGTCAGTATAGCTCGCTCGACTTGGCTCGGCAGACATACGAGACAGACATACGAGACCGCCACGTGGCTGGGCAAGCGCATCGGGCAGTACTTCGACCGCGACCTGGGGTAGACCACCAAGCGGCTCCGCCTACACGACCGCTCGCCAGGCGCTCTCGTCCTCACCGATGCCGAGATCGCAGCGACTGCAACGGTCGGGGACGCGATCGCCGACCACCTCGCCCACTGACCAACGCACCGCCAACACAGGATTGCGCCGTCCCGTCCGGTGGCCGCACGACGGGGGGCAACGTGTCCCATACCGCCTTATCCGGGCACCCAAGAAGCGCCGATCGGTCCAACCGACGGCTTGACTTCGGGCGGAGATCGGAGCGTTTGATCGGTGCGGACCCGGCGCCTTCGGAATAGCGTCAGGAGGCGTGGCGCCTCTTGCCGACCGCATCGTCGACAAGCTGAAGGTCCAGGCGCGGGCGCTCGATGACGACGAGCTCGCCGCCTACCTCGGTGTCATCCGCCAGGCGGTCAACCAGGCTTGTCGCCGCCTGGAGCGGCAGGGCATCGTCGAGCGCTACGTCGGGCCGAACAACAAGATCGTGAATCGTCTCCGGTCGTCGGACAACCGCAAGGCCGTAGCGCAGCCGACAACGCGTGCGCCGGTCGGGCCTCACGATCGGGCACTCCTCTCTGAGGAGCAGGTCAAAGAAGCGGTGAAGGTTCATCTCGAGGCGCAGGGCTTCATCGTCAACGTCGCCTGGGCGCGTGTGCGAGGTCCCGATATCGTGGCGACGCGACCAAACTCTCGTTTGGTGCTCGAGGCCAAGGGTGAGGTGCTCCTCCAGCCGCAACAGGTCAACTACTTCCTCGGGGCCCTCGGTGAACTCGTACAGCGCATGGACGACCCGGACAGCACCTACGGCCTCGCTCTCCCAGACAACCCCCAGTACCGGGGGCTCGTGTCGCGGTTGCCGGCCTTCGCCCGCAACCACCTCGGCCTCCGCGTCTTCTTCGTCTCCCGATCTCTCGGCCAACTCAAGGTCACGGAGGCGTAGCCGCGCGCGACGCGCCGCTCTGCTGCGACGCGCGGGGTGTCGGCGGGGAGTTCGGGGTGATGGTTAGGGGCGACCTCAGCCGCATGCGCTAACCGCGGTGGGATGCTGACTGCAGTGGAGACCGTCGGCTCAGGCCCATACCTGCGAGAACTGCTGGTAGCAGCCGAGGAGGAGGCCCGCCGGCGGGGCGACGGGTCGCTGACGCCCGAGCACCTGGTACTGGCGCTGACGAGGCCGGAGAGGTGGCCCGCCGAGCTGCTCAGCAGCTTCGACCTCGATCCCCTGGACTGGCGTGACGGTGTGAACACCGTGCTGGGATGGCACGAGGGAGCGGCGGCCGAGCGGGAGGGACGGCCGGCGGGACGACTGGCCGAGTCGCCAGCCGACAAGCGCTTCGAGGGCATCATGGCGGTTGCGTCTTCGGTGGATGTCATCGTGGAGCTCACGGCGGAGGAGGCCGAGCGCAACGCCGAGGAGTCCGGGCCAGCCCATGTCCTCGTGGCGCTCATCCTCGAGGCCAACAGCGTGGCGTCGGCCTCCGGCCGCTGGTTCGGCTTGACGCCCGGCCGGCTCCGGGCGGCGGCCGGGCTACGCAACGAGCGCCGGGTGGTGGCCGATGGCATCCCGCCGTTCCGATCGCCCCGGCCGGAGGGATGCGGGCCGGTGATCCTGTGTGGCGGGGCGACGGACGACGATCTGCTTGCCCGCATCGTTGCCCTTGTTCGCGCATCGAGCGCCCGCCGACAGCCCCGGGTTGGGCTGGTCGGGGCGAGCTGGCACCTCGAGCCGCCGACCGCCGAGGCCCGACGGGTCGAGGCAGAGCGGTGGACGCAGGCCGGAGCCGACGTGCTGGAGGTGGGCCTAGTGAAACGGGCCGACGTCGCCTCGCCGCCTGTCACCGAAACCCTGGCCGGCGCCGACCTTGTCTGGTTCTCCTCCGGATACGGATCTGCGTTGTACGACCGGCTGTGGGGCACGCCAGCGCTGGAAGTCGTCCGTCATGCCCACGAGCGGGGCGCCGCCGTGGGTGGGGTCTCGGCTGGGGCCGTGGTGTGGGGAGTGGGCCACCTCTCGGACTACGCCTCCCTCGGCGACGAGGAGCCCTACCCCCTGTTCGGGTGGCTCCACGACGTAGTGGTCTTTCCGCACTGGTTCGCGTCCCGCGAGGCCCGGTTCAGGCAGACGGTGCGTGCTTTTCCCGGCTGCAGCGGTCTGGCCATCGCGCACGGCGGCGCAGTAGCGGTGCGCGCCGGCGGCCAGATCGAGGTTCTGCGCCAAGGCATGGCTGGCGCCACCCACGCAACCATCCGGGATGCCGACGCCCACCTCGATCCGGTGTCGATACCAACCGTGCAACAAGCATGAACGCCGCTTCCGACGCGCCGATCTGTCCGGTCGTCGGGGCGAGCCAGCTGGCGTTACGGAGCGCGCATTATGTGCCCGTCATCGGACACACTTCGCCGGTTACCGGGTACCTCGCCAGAATCTACGACCGCGGACCCGACGCCGGTCGGGCTCGTACGTTATGTGGCCCTGGCGACTTGCCCGTCAGAACGGCAGTTGCCCTCGTCGTCGTAGTGGGTC
>JBQTJJ010000122.1:0-7104 GCA_052387235.1 Actinomycetota bacterium | reverse complement strand
GGGGGGCGGGGGGCCCCGCCCACCTCCGCTCGTCATCTCATTGCCGCCAGCCATCGGGGCCGCCTTCGGCGGCTTGGCTGGCCGGCGGCGTTACGCCACCCCGATGCTCGCAAGCACCTCGTGCGGTTCGGCCACCATTCCCGTTATGAACTGGCCGAAGTCGGCGTAGCGGGCCGAGGCCTCGTCGAACCTCATGGTGTGGACGACCTCCTTGAGATCGTCGGGGCGGACGGCGAAGAGCGTGACGCCCCACTCGTAGTCGTCCACGCCGGTGGAGCCGGTGACGAGCTGCAGCACCCGTCCCCGGAACGCCCGGCCCGACGTGCCGTGCTCGTACATGAGGCGCTGGCGGTCCTCGAAGGGCAGCTCGTACCAGTTCTGGCCCGGGACCCGGCGCTTCGACATGGGGTAGAAGCAGATGGCGCGCATGCCCTCGGGCGGCAGCTTGGGGTGGAGCCGGGGCGAGAGCATCTCGGCCGGCATCCCCTTGGCGTACTCGGACACCTCGGTGAGGGAGACGTAGGAGTCGGCCACCACCAGGCCGGCTGCCGCGATGGCGGTCTGGAAGGCCCGCAGCCGCCACAGGTCCGGCCCGAGGGCCAGGAACCCCACGTCGGCCTTGTGGCCCAGCACGGCGAAGGTGACGACCTGGTGCTCCTCGGTCTGGCCCGCCTTGACCGCGCTGACCACCGCCTCGGCGTCCACCGACGGCCCTGCCTTGCAGAACAGGTGCAGGACCCCCCAGCCCGTGGCCGGGGTCAGCGCCTCGCTACTCACCGGCGCGCGGCAGCCGGCGGCGGGTGGGCGGCCGGGGCGGCGGGGTGTCGTCCCCGTCGTCGGTCCGCGCCGTGCCGTCGCCGTCGTCTCCACCGTCGCCCTGGCCGGCCTCGCCGCCGGGCACCCGGGCAGGGACGTCCTCGGCCCCGGCCTCGATGGTGTCGCGGGGCGGCGGCTCGAACGACACGTGGTGGCCGTTGGAGCCGTTCGACCCGTTGGTGGACCACCTGGGGAGCGGGAGGTCGACGCGGGAGTGGCCCTGGTGGGCGGCCACGGCCTTGGCGTGGTACTGCTCGGCCAGGGCCATGAACTCGGGGTTGTGGTACGGGCGACCGTCCACCAGCGGGCCCTGGTGGCCCTCGACGATGGCCTCGATGTCCTCGCCCGTGAGGGTCTTGTAGGTCTCGAGGGCGTGGGCGATGGCGAGCACCTCGCGCCGGTTCTCCCGGAGCAGCTGCTCGGTGCGCACCGACAGCTCGGCCAGCCTGGTCTCGACCCGCCGGCCCAGCTCCGTCTCGAGCATGTTCCGGGAGGTGCCGTCCACGATGGGCATGGCGTTCGCGTCCCGCTTGGCCACGGCGTGGGAGCCGATGGTGGCGCCCATGCCCCAGAAGCCCTCCATGTACATGGCCACCTGGGTTGCCATCAGGAGGTCCTGGCTCACGCCGGACGAGTTGTCGTTGTCGAAGAACATCTTCTCGCCCACCAGCGAGGCGATGCTGGTGATGATGTCGGCCTCGTACTCGGTGCGCCACGAGGTGAACTGCTCCTCGATCGGGATGGGCGACACCATCCCCAGGTAGCTCTGGCCCTTCTCGATGGTGGCGATGTCGATGGTGAGGTTCTTCTGGAGCCGGTACGAGGCCACGGCGTGGCAGGCCTCGTGGACGGCCACGGCGTGGCGCTCACGCTCGATGTACTCCACGTCCTCGGGCGGGCCCAGGCTCTTCAGGAGCTTGGCCTTGATGACGTCCTTCCACGAGATGACCTCGCGGCCGTCGCGGATGGCCACGACCAGGGCCTCGTTGACGAGGTCCTTGATGGTGGCGCCGGTGGCGTAGGGCGTGATGGTGGCCAGCTTCTCGAGCTGCTCGGGCGTGATCTCGTGGCGGACCTTGTCGAGGTACCCCTGGTAGGTGCGCTTGCGACCCTCCTTGGACGGGTAGCCGACCCGGTAGATGCGGTCGATGCGGCCCGGGCGCAGCAGGGCGTCGTCGAGCGCCTGCGGCATGTTGGTGGCCATCATGATGAGCATCCGGTACTTGGGCGGCGGCTTGGGGCGCATGCCGAGGGCCCGGCGGACCACCCGGTTCATGAAGCCGCGCGGCTTCTTCAGCCCCGACAGCTCGGCCAGCAGGGCCTGCAGGGTGCCCATGCCGCCACCGCCCATGCCGGCGCCCATCACGAAGCCCCTGACCCCGCCGGGGCGGGGGCCGTCGGCGCCGGCGAGGCTGCTCTGGTACAGCAGGTTGGCCGTGTCCGGGCCCATGTAGGCCAGGCCGTGGCACGACGGCTTGTCGGACCACGGGCTCGGGGTCATGGGACCGCCGAACCCGCCGGCGCCGGAGATGGCGCCACGGTTGCCGAGGGAGTCGGCCTCGTCGAAGAAGGCGATCACGCCGCCGTACCGCACGGCCAGCTTGCGCAGCTTGCGGAACAGCGACTTCACCTTGAGGATGCCGACGCCCATGAACATGTTGGTGAAGGCGCCCGGGTCCACGAAGACGTAGGGCTTGCCCGTCTCGCCCGCCACCGCCTCGGCCATGAGGGTCTTGCCGGTGCCGGGCGGGCCCCAGAGCAGGATGCCGCCCGGGACGTAGCCACCTTTCTCCTCGATCGACTCCGGGTTCTCGAGGAACAGCATGTTCTCCTTGACCCGCTCGACCACCTGGTCCTGGCCCCACACGTCGGAGAAGCGCGTCTTGATGTCCTCGGGGAAGTAGGTCTCCACGCCGCCCCGGGACAGGAACCAGAAGATGGCGACGAACTGGATCACGGCCAGGAACATGAAGAACATGACCTGGACGATCATCGGCATGGCGCCCCAGATGGCGGTGGGGAGGCGGAACAGCCCCTGCACCGGCGAGACGTCGTAGATCTTGCCGAGCATGACGGCCGCCAGCGCCAGCACGAGGAGGCCCTTCAGGGCGCGCCCGAGGCGATAGCGGGTCCAGTCGTTCATCTTCCCCGTGCGGCGCTCCACGCCGGCGAAGCGCCGGGTCCAGAACCCGTGGTAGCCGGCCGACTTCTCACTGACGAAGTAGTGCGCCTGGCGCACCGCCTCGACGCCCAGCAGGACCAGGATCCACGCCGACGACCGGACGTGCTGGCGCACGGCGTCGCTGAACGGCAGGTTGGGGTCATCGGCCATCGAGGCCCAGACCAGGACGAGCCAGAACCCGCCCAGGAGCACGAGGAACTTCACCCGGTCCCAGGTGCCCATCGGCTTGCGGGTGGACCGCTCGACGCTCCTGGCGTCGATCGCCGGGCCGGCGGGACCGCGGTCGTGATCGGGCCAGGCCAGGCCCGAGCCCTTGGCGTGTCGCTCTTGTGAGGTCAACGTTCCTTCACTTTCCACGAGTCGATGACCTTGGTGATCACGTCCTCGTTGGCGGCATAGCACTCGGCGTCGCAGCTGACGGCCAGCACGTGGACCTTCCGCACGGCCGGGTCGACCACGGCGATCTGGCGCCACTTCACCAGGTCGCCCTCGGGCGTCTTGAGGTTGAGGAGCATCTCGCTGCCGTGCATCCCGTCCCGGGTGACGTCGTTGGTCTCGAGGACCTCCACGTCGCCGCTCAGCTGGGCTTCATCGGAGAGGGGGTCGACAGGCAGCAGCAACGAGCGGAGGTCGGCCAGCGAGAACGAGTCGCGCTCCGACGGCAGGAGCGTGCGCACCTGCACGAGGCCGGTGGGATGGTCCGACCCGCTCAGGAGGTGGTCGAGCGAGGGCCGGGGCGAGGCGTCGAACGCCACCGACCAGCTCAGGCGCTTGAACTGCTGCTTCGCCTCGTCGGACTGCTCGCTGTTGTCGAGCAGCTCGTCCTCGTCATAGAGCGTCCATTTCGACGGGACCCGCATGTACGTCCGGTTCGATGAGCTCTTGACGTAGTGGTACCGAGGGCCCCCGCAGGCGGCCAGCAGCACGAGGCCCGCGACGGCGACGGCGAGAACAGAGCGCGCCGCGCGCCGGGGCCGTCGGCCGAATACCACACCACCAGGCTACCTGCGCCCCGGCGCTCCGGTTCCGCACCGGCGGCGGGTGCCGGCGGTTGGGCCGCCGAGCCCTCGGCGAGCGAGAATACCGCCGTGCGCGGCCCTGTTCTCCTCGTCGCCGCACTGGCGGCGGCGGCGCCGGTCCCCGCCTCCGCCTCCGCCGCCGCCGTGCCCGTTGTGGTGATCGAGGGCCGGGGCCACGGCCACGGGGTGGGCATGGCCCAGGACGGGGCCTACTGGATGGGCAGGGCCGGCTCCACCACTGCCCAGATCCTCAGCCAGTTCTACCCCGGCACCACCATCGGCCGGGCCGGCGGGGAGGTACGGGTCACGGTCCACACGGGCGGCACCGTCCTCCTCGGCTTCCCCGGCGGCGGCGAGGTGCGCGACGGCCGCGACGGCGCCCAGTCGGCCGGCTTCCCCGTGCGGGTGGGAGCCGGCGGTCACGCCCGCGTGCGGCTCGACGGGTCGCAGTACACGGTCGAGGTCGTGGGCGGCCAGGTGGCGGCGCCGGCCCCCCCTCCTGCCGGGCCTGCGCCGGCCGGCGGCTCCCTCGCCGCCGCGGCCCAGGATCCCGCCACCACGACGACCGCCGCCGCCCCGTCGACGACGACGACCACGACGAGGCCGGGCTCCCTCCACCTCCTTCCCGACCCCGGCGGGCCCCTGCTCCCGCTCCCGTCCACCCCCCTGAAGCCGCTGCCCCAGGTCACCGTCTCCACCACCACCACAGCCCCGCCCGCCACGGCTCCCGCCGCCCAGCCCCGGCGGGCCGCGTCGGCCCGGGCCCTGTGGGCCGTCCCGAACGGCGGCAACACCGTGGCCGTGCCCGAGCGCGGCCACCGGTACCGGGGCGTGCTGCAACTGACCGGCACCGGCCCGCTGCGGGTGGTCAACCACGTCGACGTGGAGCAGTACCTCCGCGGCATGGGCGAGGTGCGCAACCCGAGCTGGCCCATGGCGTCGCTCCGGGCCCAGGCCGTCGCGGCCCGCACCTACGCCATGCGGGCCATGGCCGGCGGCGGGGAGCTGTGCGACAGCCAGCAGTGCCAGGTCTACCTCGGCGCCGAGGCCGAGTACGGGGCCATGGACAAAGCGGTGGCGTCCACCCGCGGCCAGGTCCTGATGTTCCGGCGCTCGCTGGCGGCGGCGGTGTACTCGGCCAACGGCGGCGGCTTCTCGGCCAGCACCGAGGAGGGCTTCGGCACTCCGGGCGCCGGCTATCCCTACCTGCGACCGGCCAGGTACCCCACCAGCGACGTGCGGCAGTGGACCGTCACCGTGTCCGTCCGGGACCTGGCCGCCCGCCTCGGGTACCGGGGGCGGGTGAGCGCGGTGCGCACCAAGGCGTCCGGCCCGTCGGGGCGGGCCGTCGAGGTCACGATCGAGGGCAGCGCCGGCCCCCGCACCGTCACCGGCATCGGCTTCGACCGCGCCCTCGGCCTCAAGTCCACCTTCTTCACCGTGAAGCTGGGCGAGTCGGCCACCGCCCCCCCTCCCCCGCCGCCGGCCGACGAGGCCCCGCTCCAGGGCCTCCCGGGCCCGGCCGACCCGGCCCTCGACGCCAGCCCCACCGCCGATGGCGCCACGCCGGTCGCCGCCGCCGGGGCGTCCGCCCCGCTGGCCGGGGGCGCCGGCGCCTCGATCGGCGGGCGGGCCGGGCGGCCCGTCGCGCTGGCCGCCCTGGCGTGGCTGCTGCTGGCCGGCGTCGGCGCCGGCCTGGCGGCCGTCCGCGTCGGGGCCGGCTCGCCCCGTCCACCCGCCGGCCGGCGCCGCCGGGCCGCCGGCCCCACCGACCCCACCGACCCCACCGACCCCGGGAGCACACCCGCCTGAGATTCCGGGAAGCCTCACGTCCGCTCTGCGAACGTCAGCCTTCCCGGAATCGGGACGGCGGCCCCGCGGACGCGCAGCGGCCCTGGCCGGAGGCCAGGGCCGTACGCGTCGTTCGAAGTGCGGAAGCCTAGAAGTCTTCCATCCCGCCGCCGCCGCCGCCCATGGCCGCCGCCGCCTTGTCGTCGGGCTTGTCGACGATCACGGCCTCGGTGGTGAGGAAGAGCGCCGCGATCGAGGCGGCGTTCTGCAGGGCCGACCGGGTGACCTTGGCGGCGTCGATGACGCCGGCCTTGAACAGGTCCTCGTACTCGCCGGTGGCGGCGTTGAGGCCGACACCGCCCTCCAGGTTCCGCACCTTCTCGACCACCACGCCGCCCTCGAGGCCGGCGTTGACGGCGATCTGCTTCAGCGGCTCCTCCACGGAGCGGGCCACGATGCGGGCGCCGGTGGCCTCGTCGCCCTCCAGCTTCTCGGCCGCGTCCAGGATGCGGGCCTGCGACCGGAGCAGGGCCACACCGCCGCCGGCGACCACGCCCTCCTCGACCGCGGCCTTGGTGGTGGAGACGGCGTCCTCGATGCGGTGCTTCTTCTCCTTCAGCTCCACCTCGGTGGCGGCACCGACCTTGATGACGGCCACGCCGCCGGACAGCTTGGCCAGGCGCTCCTGCAGCTTCTCCCGGTCGTAGTCCGAGTCGGTGTTGTCGATCTCGGCCTTGATCTGGGCGATGCGGCCCTTGATGTCGGCGTCGCTGCCGTCACCCTCGACCACCGTGGTCTCGTCCTTGGTAACGGTGACCTTGCGGGCCTTGCCGAGCAGGGTGACGTCGACGCTCTCGAGCTTCAGGCCCACCTCCTCGGTGATGACCTGGCCGCCGGTGAGGATGGCGATGTCCTGCAGCATGGCCTTGCGGCGCTCGCCGAAGCCCGGGGCCTTGATGGCCACCGACTTGAACGTGCCCCGGATCTTGTTCACCACGAGGGTGGCGAGGGCCTCGCCCTCCACGTCCTCGGCGATGATGGCCAGCGGGCGGCCGGACTGCATGATCTTCTCGAGGATCGGCAGCATGTCGCGCACGGCGCTGATCTTGGAGCCGACCAGGAGGATGTACGGGTCCTCCAGCACGGCCTCCATGCGCTCGGGATCGGTCACGAAGTAGGGCGAGATGTAGCCCTTGTCGAAGCGCATGCCCTCGACCAGGTCCATCTCCATGCCGAAGGTCTGCGACTCCTCGACGGTGATGACGCCGTCCTTGCCCACCTTGTCGATGGCCTCGG
>JBQTJJ010000121.1:0-25630 GCA_052387235.1 Actinomycetota bacterium | reverse complement strand
ACGCTGGTGGTGCAGGTCAACGGCAAGGTGCGGGACCGCATCGAGGTGGCGGCCGAGATCGACGCGGCCGGCGCCGAGGCGCTGGCCCTGGCCTCGGTGCGGGTGCAGGAGCTGCTGGCGGGCCGGGAGCCCACCAAGGTCATCGCCCGCCCGCCCCGGCTCGTCAACGTGGTGGTCTGAGGACCGACGCCGGGCCCTCCCGCGGGACGGGAGCGGCGCGAGTGTGTGACTTCGGTCACTTGGACCGGTTTTGGTCATTTGACCCCTGGGACGCGGGGCCGGACCTCGTTATTGTCCGGCTTGACGTGGGGGGCGGATCGGAGGCCGGCGGACAGAGCGCCCGGTAGCCGTACGACCGGCCCCGCACGCCGGAAGACGACCGCGGGGGGCGGGTGGATGGCGGCGGCGGCGCCGAACGGCGCCGCCGCGGCCGGCTCCGCCGTTCGCGGTCCCGCCAACACTCGACAAGGGGGATCCGTGGACCACACGAGCTACGAGACGTGCAGATTGGACCGGCGATGAGGGCCGGGCGCAGGACCATCGTGCTGACGGCGGTGCTGTTGGTGGCCATGCAGTCGGCAGCGCTGGCCTCCCACTTCCGGTACGGGAACAATTCGTGGAAGCCGGGAGCGGGAACCAACGAGATCGAGCTCCAGGTCAGCGAGGGCTGGCGCTGGTCGGCGTTCGGCAACCCGGCCGTCGGCACCGTCTCGCCCAGCGACAACACACTGGAGTTCGGCGACGGGACCTTCACCTCCTTCAGTCTGCTGGTCACGTCGGTGGACGCCGCCAACGACTGGTTCTACGGGGTGGCCCTGGACCCGAACCGTCCCGCGGGCAACACGTCCGACACGCTGATCAACCACACGTACCCGGCCCCGGGCGACTACGTCGTGGCCACGACGTCCTGCTGCCGCATCGGGCAGATCAGCGGCGGGAACTGGCACGTCAACAACCCGGACGGGTCCCAGCGAGTGGAGACCGTCGTCAACGTGGGCGGGACCAACGCCTCTCCCGTGAGCACGATGCCGCCCATCGTGCTGTGCCCGATCAACGGCACCTGCACCTTCAGCGTGCCGGCGTCGGACCCCAACAGTGACGGCCTCCGCTATCGGCTCTCCACCTCGGCCGAGGCGGGCGGGTTCACCCAGCCCGGGACGCCGCACGCCACCAACGCGGCTGCGATCGACCCGACGACGGGGGTGTACACGTGGGACACCAACGGGGCGACCCTCGCCCCGGCCGGCTCCACCACCTTGTACTCCACCCAGGTCACCATCGAGGACCTCGACGCCGCGGGGGCGGTGAGGTCGAAGACGGCGGTGGACTTCCTGATCCAGCTCACGACCCAGGTGGGCAGCGCCCCGGTGTTCGACCAGCCTCCCTCGCCGGTCTGCGGGTCGACGCTCAACACCCCGATCGGCGCCCCGCTCACCTTCACGGTGCAGGCTTCCGACGCCGACGTGGCGGACACGATCACGCTCAACGGGGTCGGCATTCCGGCGGGGGCCACCATGAACCCGGTCCTGCCGGCCACCGGGAACCCGGTCAGCAGCCAGTTCTCCTGGACGCCCACCGCTGCCCAGGCCGGCAACCACGTCCTGACCTTCTCGGCCAGCGACGGCACCGGCCAGCAGGCCCTGTGCAGCTACTCCATCGTCGTCGGCGGCGTCCAGCCCCCCGGCGACGACGAGATCCTCTCGGGGCTCAAGTACTACGACGCCAACGCCAACGGTCGGCACGACGCCGGTGAGCCCGGGATCGAGGGCTGGGTCGTCGACGTCGACGACGGCGGCGCCGTGACCCCGGTGGCCACCGACGCCGACGGCGAGTTCAGCCTCGACGTGGCGCCCGGCACCTTCACCGTGGCCGAGCGGCAGGCGGCTGGATGGATCCAGACCGGCAACACCGTTGACCAGTCGGGCGGCACCGGCGAGGTGACCCTGAACGCCGACAAGACCTACTCGGTCGACCTCGGCGCCGGCGAGACGGCGTCCGGCCTGAACTTCGGAAACCTGTGCCTCGGCGCCGGCGGTGGGCGGACCATCGGGTTCTGGGGCAACAAGAACGGCAGGGCGCTGTTCAGCACCGACACGGCCGGCGCGCTGGCCCTGCTCCAGGGCCTCAACCTCCGCAACGAGGACGGCACCCCCTTCAACCCGACCTCGTGGTCCCAGCTCGAGCGGTGGCTGAAGGGAGCCCGGGCGGTGAACCAGGCCTACATGCTGTCGGCCCAGCTCGCCGCCATGGCCCTCGACGTCCACTTCGGGCTCGTCGATCCCGACGCCCTGATCCTGGCCGTGGGATCGGCCTCGGCCAACCCGGCCGGGTTCGCCACCGTGGCGGACATCGTGGCCGAGGCGGACGCCGCCCTTGCCGCCGACGGCACCACCCCCGCCGGCGACCCGGACCGGGCCCTCCAGAAGACGCTGAGCGACATCCTCGATGCCGCCAACAGCAACCGCACGTTCGTGCAGTCCGGCCCGGACGACTGCCCGACGCCCGAGTTCCCCGTGTAGGGGGCGCGGTAGCCGAGACGGGGGGGCCGGGGGCGCGCCCGGGGCCCCCCCCGGTAGGAGCGGCCGAAAGGGGCGCCCCACCCCCGGCGGGGGGACTGGGGCCCCCCGCCCCCCCCCCCTTGGGGCGGGCGGCCCCACCCCGCCGCCTGCTCTGGACCTCCCTCGGAGATCCCCCGCCTGAGAATGACGTATGGGGGGGCCTACGATGACGCGCTCGTGCCCCGATTTCCCGTGTTCTTCCTCGCCGCGCTCGTGGCCCTGGCGATGGCCGGCGCCTGCTCCGGCGACGGCGACGGCGCCGGGACGGCCCGGAGCACCGCCGGGCACGGCACCGCCGCCGAGCCGGCCGGCCACTTCGCGGTCACGGTCCTGTCCACCGACGTCCAGGCCATGGCCCCCCAGGCGCCCCCCTTCCCCGACGACGTGAAGGCGGCGGTGACGGCCAGCCTCGAGGCCTGGCTCGCCAAGGGCGTGGTGGGCCCGCTGCGTGCCGGCACGCCCCCCGCCGGCCTGGAGGCCGTCTTCACCGAGCCGGCGCTGGCCCGGCTGGCGGTCCCCGGCCCCGACCGGGCCGCCGTGCTGGAGGAGGGATCGCCCCTCAAGGGCGCGGTCCGCCAGGAGCGGGCCAACGCCAGGCTCACCGCCCTCACCGCCCCCGGCGGCGACGTGGCGCTGGTCACGGTGCAGCTCGACCTGGCCCACGTGGTGGAGGCGGGCGGCGCCTCGGTGGCGGTGGTGCGCTCGGGCGAGGTCGTCCTGGTGCCCTCGGGCGGCTGGCGCATCGACGCCTACGACGTCCGCACCTCCCGGGACACGGTGCCCGGGTGAGGCGGGGCCTGGCCGTCGCGGTGGTGGTGCTGGGCGTCCTCGGCGTGGCCGCCGCCGGGCGCACGCCGCCCGCCGGCGGCCAGCCCGCCGTCGAGATCCACAAGGTCGACGAGGGCCACTTCTCCCCCGTGCCGGGCCAGCCCGTGTACTTCCTGGCCCTGGGCCTCGACGGTGGCGACCGCCCCGGGGTGGAGGGGGACCGCTCCGACGCCATCCACCTCATCGGCGTCAACCCGGCCGCCGGCGCCGGCACCATGTTGAACATCCCCCGCGACGCCTACGTGGAGATCCCCGGTCACGGCCAGGGCAAGATCAACGACGCCTACTACTACGGCGGCGCCGGCCTGGCCGCGGAGACGGTGGAGCGGCTCACGGGCGTGGACGTGGCCTTCGTGCTGGCCACCCGCTTCGCGCCGTTCGAGGCCATGGTGAACGAGCTCGGCGGCGTCGACGTCGACGTGCCCATCGCCATGAAGGACAGCTTCTCGGGGGCCGACTTCCCCCAGGGCCGGGTCCACATGGACGGCCGCGCCGCGCTCGCCTTCTCCCGCAACCGCCACGTGCCGGGCGGCGACCTGCGCCGCAGCGAGCACCAGGGCCTGCTCATCCTGTCCGCCCTCACCAAGCTGCGGGCCGAGAACGCCGGCCCCACCGGCGTGGCCCGGTACATGGCCGTGCTGGGCCGCCACGTCGGCATCGTGGGCACCACCCCCACCGAGCTCTACCGGCTCGGGCGCCTCGGCCTCGGCATCGACCCGGCCAGGGTCCGCAGCGTCACCATGCCGTCGCGCATCGGGACGGCCGGGAGGCTCTCGGTGGTGCTGGTGGGCCCCGAGGCGCCGGCGCTGTTCGCCGACATCCGCGACGACGCCGTGCTGCAGTCCCACTGACGCACGGGCCGGGCCGGCGCCGGCGCCGGCGACGGCGCCGGCGAGGAGGTCAGCTGGCGACGGGCAGGGCCCCGGGCCGGCCGAACAGGTACCCCTGCCCGAACGCGACCTCCAGCTCGGCCAGCATCCCCCGGTCCGGGTCGGTCTCGACGCCCTCGGCGATGAGCGAGCTTCCCGTCCGCGCCGCGAAGTGGCCGAGCCCGGCCACCAGGGCCTGGCGGGCCGGGTCGCCATGGATGCCGGCGACCCACGACTGGTCCAGCTTCACGAAGTCGGGCTCGAGGACGAGCACGTGGCGCAGGGAGGCGAAGCCGGAGCCGGCGTCGTCCACCGACAGCCCGCAGGCCGGGCGCAGCTCGGCCAGCGCCCGCGAAAGCTCGGCGTAGTCGCTCACGGGGTCGTGCTCGGTCAGCTCGAGGACGACGGGCACGGTGCACTCGGACAGCAGGCGGTGGAGGTGGCGGTGGTCCTCCAGCACCAGGGCGGGCGAGACGTTCGCGCTCACCCACAGCCGCTGGGACAGGCCCGACGCGGCCCGAAGGGCGGCGGCCAGGGTGGCCGCCTCCAGCTCGATCCCCCGGCCGAGGGAGTGGGCCTCGCCGAAGCGGGTCTCGGGGTCCGAGCCGTCGGTGAAGCGGGTGAGGGCCTCGAACCCGATCACCTCCCCGTCGGGCAGCGACACGATGGGCTGGAAGACCGGGGCGAAGGCATGGCGGCGGAGCAGGTCGTCGAGCTGGGCCCGGCGGGCGTCGGTGTCGCCGGCCAGCAGGGAGGGGGTGAGCAGGCCGCCGGCCACGGTGGCGAAGTCGATGGCGGCGGCCAGCAGCTGGGCGCCGGCCCCGGCCGAGCCCGCCCCCCCGCCGCCGTTGCGCGCGGCCGGCACCAGCGCCAGGGCGCCGGCCGGGTCCCGGCCGGTGCCGAACGGCGCCCACGCCACCCCGCCCCCGGCGTGGTCCACCCACGGGCCGTTGCGGGCCAGGGCCCGCATCCGGCCGGCGTCGGGCGCCGGCAGCGGGACCCGCGCCTCGATGCCCCCGGGTGCGGTGCCCCGCACCGCGAGGGGCACGGCTCCGGCGCCGTCGAACACCACGACGGTGGCGCCGGACAGGTGCCGCAGCTCCCGCACCTCGTCGCACAGCACCCGGGCCGTGCCCTCGGCCGTGGCCTGGGGGTGCATGCGGCACAGGGCGGCGGCGATGGCGGAGCGCTCGGTCAGGCGCCGCTCCAGGACCTCGGCCCACGCCGCCCGGCCCCGCAGCTGGGCCCGGACCCGGGCCAGGAGCTCGTCGGGGTGGAAGGGCTTGACCACGTAGTCGTCGGCGCCCTGCTGCAGGCCGTTGACCCGGGCCGAGACCTCGTCCTCGCCGGTGACGAGCAGCACCGGCAGGGTGCGGGTGGCCTCCTCGGCCCGCAGCCGGGCAAGCACCTGCAGCCCGCTCATGCCCGGCATGTTGCTGTCCAGCAGGACCACCGAGTACGGGCGGCGGTGGGCCAGGTCGAGGGCCTGGGGCCCCGCGCTGGCCTCCTCCACGCGCATCCCGGCCTGGGTGAGGGTGATCGACAGCAGGCGGCGCGCCGCCGGATCGTCGTCGACGATCAGCACCGGGTGGATGCTGTCGCCCGTCGTTGACGCCACCGCCTCGCCCTCCTTCCCTCCCGCGCCCATGTTGCCATCCCCCGGGCCTCTTTCCGCCCGTATCGCCCGAGATCCGCCTTTCAGGCGGTCCCGCCGGGCCCCGTCTCCCCCCGCAGGAAGCGCTCCAGCTCGGCTCCGATCTCGTCCCCGGTGGGGATGTCGGAGGGGTCGAAGGGAGGCGCCAGCTGCTCGGCGTCCACCGCCTCCTCCAGGGCCCGCACCATGTTGCCGTGCTCCTCGCTCGACGCGATGAGGGCGTCGATGCGGGACCGGGCCATGGCGGCGGCGGCGTGGAGGTCCGAGCTGTCGAGGTCGAGCCCGGCGACGGTGGCCAGGCCGTCCACCAGGGCCGCGCTGGCGGCGGGGTAGGGCATGGCGGCGGCGTAGTGGGGCACGCGGGCCCACAGCCCGACGGCCGGCACCCCGGCCGCGCCGAACCCCTCCAGCAGGGCGGCGCTGATGGGCGCCGGCAGGGTGTGGGTGCCGGGCACCACGCCCACGCTCTCGGCCAGCTCCAGCGACTCGCTGGTGGGGGCCGTGCCCACCAGGCGCACCGGGCGGGTGTGGGGCACCGAGAGCGGGAAGGCGCCCAGCGTGACCACCATGCGCACGCCGAGGTCCACGCCCAGCTCCACGGCCGAGTCCACGAAGGTCCGCCACGCCAGGTCGGGCTCGGGGCCGATCAGGCTCAGCGCGTCACGGCCGGCCCGGTCCCGCCAGGCCCGCAGCTCGATCTCGGGCCACCCGAGGGCGTCGGCCAGCCCGTTCGAGATCCGCACCAGGGGGCGGCGGTCGCGGTAGTCGACGAAGTGGTCCGGATCGAAGGAGGCGACCGGCTCGTTCGGCGCGGAGGCCAGGAGGTGGGCCATGGCCGACGACGCGCCCAGGCCGGCGTCGATCCACCCGTCGAGGAACAGGACCAGCACGGGGGTGTCGGGCTCGGCGTCGCCGACACGTCGGTAGGGCGGGCCCATGGGGCAACGCTAGACCGGCTCCCGCCGGCACCGCCGGGCGGCGCCCGGGCCGGCCGTAGACTGGCCCGTATGGCCGATGTGACCGATGCCACCTTCGATCGAGACGTCATCGAGCGCTCGGCCACCGTGCCCGTGGTGGTCGACCTGTGGGCCGAGTGGTGCGGCCCGTGCCGCACCCTCGGGCCCATCCTGGAGAAGGTCGTGGCCGGCACCGGCGGAGCCGTGGAGCTGGCCAAGGTCGACGTCGACGCCAACCCCGCCATCTCGTCGCAGTTCCGGGTCCAGTCCATCCCGGCCGTGTACGCGGTGAGGAACGGCGAGGTGGTCGACTCGTTCATCGGCGCCGTGCCCGAGGCCCAGGTGCGCCAGTTCGTGGAGCGCCTCGCCCCCCCCAGGCGGGAGGCAGACCTGCTCGTCGACAAGGGCGACGAGGCCTCGCTGCGCGCCGCCCTCGACCTGGAGCCGGACCATCCCGGAGCGGCGGTCGGGCTGGCCGCCCTGCTGGTGGAGCAGGGCCAGGGCGGGGAGGCCCTGGAGCTGCTGGCCCGCGTGCCGGAGACGGCGGAGGTCCGGCGGGTGGCCGCCCTCGCCCGCGTGGGCGGCACCGGCGGCCCCGCCGACCCGTCGGCCGAGCTCGACGCCCTGCTCGACAAGGTCAAGGGCGACGACGACGCCCGCCGGCGCTTCCTCGACCTCCTCGAGGTCCTCGGCCCCGATGACCCCCGCACCCCCGGCTACCGCAAGGCCCTCACCACGCGCCTGTTCTGACCCGCCGGCCGGCCGGCCGACGCGACCTTCTGCGCCGAGAGTGAGCGCCCTTCGCTCGATGCCGGCGCGGAAGTGCCGGCGCCCCGCCCGCCGGTCGACACTCGGGCCTGTTCGGAGGGCGCCGTTGCCGGTAGCGTGAGCGCCGGCGCTTCCCCCGCCGGCTGACGCACCGCCGGCCCTCCGCCGCTTCCCCCGGTCGACGTTCCTCGCGCCCCGGGGGGTCCCCGTGCCCGACACGCCCGCGTCCTGGCGGGAGCGGCTCGCCGCTCTTCCCGCCCCGTCCTCCCCGCCGCGCCTCGTGGCGGCGGGGCTCGCCGCCGCCGGCGTGGCCGTCGCCCTGGCTGTGGCCGTGGTGGCGGTCCGGGGCGCCCCACCCACTCCGGAGATGACCCTGCCCATGGCGGCCGGCGCCGGCGGGCCGTCCACCACCGAAGCCGCAGGTGGCGCGGCGCCCGCGACCGGCGCCGGCGCCGGGACGGCGGCTACCTACGTCCACGTGGCCGGCGCCGTGGCCCGGCCCGGCGTCTACCGGGTGCGGTCCGGCGGCCGGGTGACGGACGTGGTCGACGCGGCCGGCGGGCCCGCGCCGGACGCCGACGTCGACCAGCTGAACCTAGCGGCCAAGGTGGCCGACGGCGAGCGCGTCTACGTGCCGCGCCGGGGCGAGACCGTCCCGGCCGCCGGCGCGGGAGCGGGCGCCCCGGCCGGTCCCCTCGACCTCAACACGGCCACCACCGACCAGCTCGACGCCCTCCCCGGCGTGGGGCCGGCCACGGCCCAGGCCATCGTCGACTGGCGCACCGAGCACGGCCGCTTCACCCGGGTCCAGGACCTGCTGGAGGTGCGGGGCATCGGCGAGGCCAAGCTGGCCGCCCTCCGCTCCAGGGTGCGGGTGTGAGCCCGGCCCCGCCGTTCTCTGCTCACTTTCCGCCCGTGGAGGGCGGAAAGTGCACCCGGAATGCGGCGGGACGGACGTGAGCGACCGCTGGGCCGTGGCCCTGGCCGCCGCCACCGCCCTGGGCGCGTGGGCGTCGCGGCCCGTCCCGCTGTGGGTGGGCGCGCTGGTGGCGGCGGCCGCCCTGGCCGCCCGCCGGCCGGCGCTGCTCTGCCTCGGCGCCGCCGTCCTGGTGTCGGCGATGGGCGCCCGCTCCTGGGCCGGCCTCGTCGCCCCGGTCCCGGGCGCTCCCGCCGCGGGCCGGGCCGTCCTCGTCACCGACCCGGAGGACGTGCGGGGCGCGGTGCGGGTGGAGCTCCGCCTCGGCTCCGCCCGGGTGGAGGCCTGGGCCCGGGGCCGGGCCGCCGCCGCCCTGCGGCCCCGGCTGGCGGGGGAGGAGGTCGACGTGTCCGGCCGGCTGTCGCCGGTGCCGGAGCGGAGCCGGGCCTACCTGGCCCGCCGGCACGTTGCGGCCCGGCTGGCCGTGGGCCGGGTGGGGGACTGGTCGGCCGGCGGGCCCATGGCCAGGGTGGCCAACGACGTGCGCCGCACCCTGCTGCGGGGGACGTCGTCGTTCTCCGACCGCTCCCGCGCCCTGTTCGCCGGCTTCGTGCTGGGCGACGACCGGGACCAGGACCCGCTGAGCGTCGACGACTTCCGGGCCGCCGGCCTCACCCACTTGTTGGCGGTATCCGGCCAGAACGTGGCCTTCGTGCTGGCCCTGGCCGCCCCCGCCCTCCGCCTCCTCGGGCTGCGGGGCCGGTTCCTCGCCGCGCTGGCGCTGCTCGTCGGCTTCGGCGTCCTCACCCGCTGGGAGCCGTCGGTGCTGCGGGCCGAGGCCATGGCCGCCGTCACCCTGCTGGCCGCCACCCTGGGCCGCCCCGCGTCCACCCTGCGGGTCCTGGCCCTGGCCGCCACCGGCCTGCTCCTGGTCGACCCGCTCCTGGTGGGCTCGATCGGCTTCCTGCTGTCGTGCGGCGCCTGCGCCGGCATCGCCGTCCTCTCCGGCCCGCTGTCGCGCCGCCTGCCGCTGCCGGTGGCGGTCACGCTGGCGGCCCAGGCCGGCGTGGCGCCCGTGCTGGTGCCGGTGTTCGGCGGGGTGCCGGTGGCCTCGCTGCCGGCCAACGTCCTGGCCGTGCCCGCCGCCGGCCCGGTGATGGTGTGGGGCCTGGCCGCCGGCCTCCCCGCCGGCCTGCTGGGGGAGCCGGTGGCCGGCGTGGTGCACGTCCCCACCCGCCTGCTCGTCGAGTGGGTGGCCGGCGTGGCCCGCTGGGCCGCCCTGCTCCCGCTGGGCCAGCTGGGACCGGCGGCGATGGTGGCCCTGGCCGGGCTGGCCGGCACCGCGGCCCGGGCGCCCAGGCTGCGCCGGCCGGCCCTGGCCGCCGCCGTCGCCGTCTGCCTGTGGCCGGCCCTGGCCCCGGCCCGCGCCACCCGCGGCCTGGCCCTCGAAGGAGACGCCAGGCTGTGGCGCGCCGGCACCGCCACCGTGCTCGTCACCGCCCGCCCCCGGGCCGGCCCCCTCCTCGCCGCCCTCAGGGACGCCGGCGTGCGCGACCTCGGCGTGGCCGTGCTCACCAGCGCCGGCCCGTCGGCCCGCGCCGAGCTGGACCTGGTCCTGGCCCGCCACCCGGCCCGCCTCGTGCTCACGCCGGCCACCGCCACCGCCGGCGCCCGCGTGGCCATGGGCCGCCTGCGCGTCCACGTCACCGCCACCCACCCCCGCCTGGTGGTCCGGGTCACGGAATGTACGGTCCCGGCGTGCGCCTCCGCCTCGGGCCCCGCCCCTACGACGTCACCACCAGGGCGCTCGTCATGGGCATCCTCAACCGCACCACCGACTCCTTCTTCGACCGTGGCGCCCATTTCGAGCTGGACCGCTTCCTGGCCCGGGCCGAGCAGCTGGTGGCCGAGGGGGCCGACCTCCTCGACGTCGGCGGCGTGAAGGCGGGCCCCGGCCCCGAGGTCACCGAGGCCGAGGAGCTCGACCGCGTCGTCCCGGCCATCGAGGCCCTCGCACGGCGGTTCGACCTCCCGCTGTCCGTGGACACGTGGCGGGCCACCGTCGCCGCAGCGGCCTACGACGCCGGCGCCTGCGTCGGCAACGACATCAGCGGCTTCGCCGACCCTGAGTACCTCCCTGTGGCCGCCCGGGCCGGCGCCAGCGTGGTGGCCACCCACATCCGCCTCCTGCCCCGGGTGCCCGACCCCCGGCCCCGCTACGACGACGTGGTGGCCTCGGTGCGCGACTTCCTGGCGGACAAGGCCCACGATGCCCGCGCCGCCGGCATCCCGCCCGACCGGGTCATCGTCGACGCCGGCCTCGACCTCGGGAAGACGGCCGAGCAGTCGCTCACCCTGCTGCGCGCCTCGGACCGGCTGGCCGAGCTCGGCTACCCCCTCCTGCTGTCGGCGTCCAACAAGACGTTCCTCGGCGTCGTCCTCGGCCTCGGGATCGACGAGCGGCGCGAGGCCAGCCTGGCCGCCACCGCCCTGGGCGTCTATCGGGGCTGCCGTGTGGTCCGGGCCCACGACGTGAAGGGCACCCGCCGGGTCTGCGACGCGGTGGCCGCCGTCCTGGAGGCGGAGTGACCCTTCCGCCGCCCCCCGCCGTTCCGGCTACCAGAAGGCGTCCTCGCCGCCCCGGCCGTGCTCAACTGGCCGCATGCCGGCCCGGCCCGCCCGCGAGCAGACCGTGACGGGCGGTGGGCCCGTGGCCTGGCTGGTCCGCAGCGACGATCCCACCCTCATGGCCGACGAGGTCCGCCGGCTGGTGGCCGAGCTGAGCGGCGGCGACCCCATGGCGGTGGAGGACATGGGGCCCGAGGCCACCGCCTCGGCCATCGCCGACGCCTGCTCCACGCCCCCGTTCCTGGCCGACCGGCGGGTGGTGGTGGCGCGCGAAGTGGGCCGCTTCCTCACCGACGAGCTGGCGCCCCTGCTGGCGTGGCTGGCCGACCCCCTCCCCACCACCGCCCTGGTGCTCACCGGCGGCGGGGGCCAGGTGAGCGTGAAGCTGGCCAACGCCGTCCGCAAGGTGGGCTCGGTGGTGGACGCCGGCGCCGGCACCGGCAAGGCCCGCGGGCAGTGGCTGGCGGCCCGGCTCCGCCAGGCGCCGGTGCGCCTCGACGCCCGGGCCGCCGACGCCCTGGGCCGCCACCTGGGCGAGGACGTGGGCCGGCTCACCACCCTCCTCGACGCCCTGGCCGCCGCCTACGGCGAGGGGGCAAGGGTGGGGGAGGCGGAGCTGGAGCCGTTCCTCGGCCAGGCCGGCGGTGTGGCGCCGTGGGAGCTCACCGACGCCCTCGACCGGGGCGACACGGCCGCCGCCCTGGACCAGCTGCGCCGCATGACCCACGGGGGCGACCGCCACCCGCTGGCGGTGATGGCGTCCCTGCACCGCCACTACGCCGCCATGCTGCGCCTCGACGGGTCGGGCATCACCGACGAGAAGGAGGCGGCGGCCGTCCTGGGCACGGCGCCCTACCCGGCCAGGAAGGCGATGACCCAGGCCCGCCGCCTGGGCTCGGCCGGCGTGGCCCGTGCCATCGAGCTGCTGGCCGGGGCCGACCTCGACCTGCGCGGCGTCACGGGCGCGCCCGACGCGGTGGTGATGGAGGTGCTGGTGGCCCGCCTCAGCCGCCTGGGAGCGCGCTGATCAGCCGGCTGCCCGGCTCAGCCCTCGGACGAGGAGCTGCGGGCCAGGCGCTTCATCAGCCGCGACTTGCGGTTGGCGGCCTGGTTCTTGTGGATGATCCCCTTGGCCGCCGCCTTGTCCAGGCGCTTCACGGCCAGGCGCAGCGACGCGGCCGAGTCCTCGGCGCCCGACTCGGCCGCCGCCACCGCGTTCTTGACGCGGGTCTTGATCTCGGAGCGGGCGGCCTTGTTGCGCAGGCGCCGGCGCTCGTTCTGGAGGTTGCGCTTGATCTGGCTCTTGATGTTCGCCATGGGCTGGCCAGGCTAGCAGCGATCAGGAACAGGCCGCCTGGGGCCGCTCGGCGTCGAGGCGGGCCATCAGGGCCTCCACCTGCTCGGCCGGCAGCGGGCGGCTCAGGAAGTAGCCCTGGGCCGAGTCGCACCCGAGCGCCTTGAGCCGCTGCCAGCTGGCCTCGTCCTCCACGCCCTCGGCCACCACCCGCAGCCCCAGGTTGTGGCCCAGGTCGACGGTCGACCGCACGATCACGTCGTCGCAGTCGTCGGACCCGAGGCTGGTCACGAAGGACTTGTCGATCTTCATCTCGTCCACCGGGAGCCGGCGAAGGTAGGAGAGCGAGGAGTAGCCGGTGCCGTAGTCGTCGATCGACAGCTGCACGCCGAGGAAGCTCAGGCGGGCCAGCACCTCGGCGGTGCGCATCGGGTCGGCCATGACGCTGCTCTCGGTCAGCTCGAGCGTGACCATCGACGCCGGCACCCCGGTCTCGGCCAGCAGCCGCATGATCTCGTCCGGCAGCTCGGCGTCGAGCAGGCTCCGCACCGACAGGTTGACGGCCATGCCCAGGTGCAGCCCGGCCCGCCGCCACGCCCCGCACTGGGCCAGCGCCTCCTCCAGCACGAACGAGGTCAGGGCCCGGATGCTGCCGGTCTGCTCGGCGATGGGGATGAACTCGTCCGGCGGCACCGACCCGTGGACCGGGTGCTCCCAGCGCAGCAGGGCCTCGAGGCCGGTGACGCGGCCGCTGCGCAGGTCCGACTTGGGCTGGTAGTGCACCCGCAGCTGCCCGTTCGACGCCGCGCTGCGCAGCTCGCCCACCAGGGCCAGCCGGCGGGGGCTGTACCGGTCGCGCTCCGGGCTGTAGACCTCGTAGCCGCTCTGGGCGCCCTTGGCCGCGTACATGGCCACGTCGGCCCGCTGGAGCAGGGAGGCCGGGTCGCGTCCGTGGTCGGGGTAGAGGGCGATCCCCACCGCCGCGTCCACGTCGAGGGTCAGCTCGCTGAGGGCGAAGGGGTCCTCGAGCGAGCGCATCACCCGGTTGGCCACCCGCTCGGCGCCGGCCTGGTCGGCCACCCTCGGCACCACGATGGCGAACTCGTCGCCGCCGAGGCGGGCCACGGTGTCGCCCGGCCGCACGCTCTGGCGGAGGCGCCGGCTGAAGTCCTGGAGGAGCAGGTCGCCGTTGTGGTGGCCGAGGGTGTCGTTGACCTCCTTGAAGCGGTTGAGGTCGATGAGCATCACGGCCACGTGGGCGCCGGTGTGGGCGGCGGCGGCGATGGCCCGCTGCACCCGCTGGTGGAACAGGGTGCGGTTGGGCAGCCCGGTGAGGGCGTCGTGCAGGGCCTGGTGGAGCACCTCCTCCACCAGCTCGGCCTTCTCCAGGGCGCCGGCCAGCTCCCGGGCCAGGGCCTCGAGGACGGCCAGCTCGCCCACCTCGAACCCCTCCAGCCCGGTGCGGTTGTAGACGCACAGCACGCCCTGGGGCACGCCGTGCAGCACCAGCGGGGAGGCCACGCAGTCACGCCAGCCCTCGGCCGCCAGCTGCGAGCGGAGCGTGTCGTCGGGATGGGACGGGGTGACGCGCAGGGTGCCGCCGGCGTGCAGCAGCCCGGTGGCGAGGGCCGGGGCGTCCGGCGGAAGGGTCCACGACCTGACACCGGTCACGTCCGGCGTGCTCAGGCGCTGGACCCGGTAGGAGTCGCCCTCGGCGAGCACCAGCTCGGCCACCTCCACCGCGAAGCACTCCCGCACCTCGGCCAGGAACTCGCCCACCGCGTCCCGGGGGTCGATGGGGCCGACCAGGGCGTGGGTGGCGCGCTGGAGGCCGCCGAGCCGGGCCCGGTCGGCCCTCGTCTCGGCGTAGCCCCGGCCGGCCCAGTGCAGCATGCCGAGCGGCACCACGAACAGCGGTGTGACCCAGGGCCCGGCCTCGATGGCGGCCACCAGGAGGAGGCCGAAGGCCAGGTTCACGGTGTCGTTGAGCAGCCAGCCGTAGCGCAGCACGGCCGCCATCCCGGCCCGCGCCTCCGAGCCCCGGCCCGGCATCACCAGCGACAGCACGGCCGCCATGGCCAGGTGGTTCACCGCCGCGACCGTCACCATCGACACCGCCACGGCCAGGACGTTGCGCCCGGACAGGCCGGTGCCGTCGCGCAGGGCGGCGAAGCACAGGGACCCGGCGCCGGCGGCCGCGACCCACTGGGCCACGTTGAAGCAGAGCTTGGCCGGCCGGGTGCGCAGCGACAGCTCCGACAGCCCCATGGAGACGGCGGCCACCACCACCGCCACCGGCCCCGCCAGCGAGAACACCACCGGCGCCATGACGGCGTCGAACAGGTCGAAGGCGGCGTAGTGCTCGCTGTAGGAGAAGCGCAGCTGGAGGCGCGCCGCCATGGTGAGGGCGGCCAGCAGGGCGGCCACGGCCCAGGCGGGCTGGCCGGGGGAGGGCGCCAGGCGGGGCGCCGCCACGGCCGCGGCCACGCCGGCCACGGCCAGGAACGCGGTCAGGGCGGCCACCAGCCCGGGGAGCGCGCTCGCCGGGTCGGCGGCCACGGCCGCTGCGGGTGCCGCGGCCGGCGGGGTCTGGGCCGGCATGGGCTCCGGTGCCCTACTCCCAGGCTCCGTACCAGTCGGAGCCCTGCCACTTCGTGCCGTAGGTGGCGGCCGGGTCGGCGCCGCCCTGCCACTTGGTCCCCTGCCACTTGGTCCCCTGCCACTTCGTGCCCTCCCACGTCACGGCCTGCCACGTGGAGAGGTAGAAGTTCGACGTGTACCAGGTGGCCGGGACCCACGTCCCGGTGGTGAACCCGATGGGATCCCACAGCAGCAGCTGGGCCGTGTACGAGCCGGAGACCACGGTCCCGAGCCCGCCGCCCAGGAGGTCGCCGCCGCCGAGCGTGCGCACCCGCACCGTGCCCCGGCTGGCGTCGAGGCTACCCATGCCGCTGGAGCGGTCGAGGCCCTGGTTGGCGGTGCCGGCCGGCGCCGCCAGGGCGTCGTCGGCCTGGACGATGCCGGCGCCGACCTCCATGGGATCGACCGAGGCGGTGGGGCCGGCGGTGGAGGTGAGGGCGAACTTCAGCCGGTCCGGCGTCATGGCCGGGTCGGCGTCGAGGAGCAGGGCGGCGGCACCCGACACCACGGCTGCCGCCATCGACGTGCCGTTGCCGATGCGGTAGCCGCCGGTCATGACGGTCGGGACGTTGTCGGAGATGGCGCTGTTCGGGGCGTCGAGCGAGACGATGTGGGCGCCGGGCGCCACCACGTCGGGCTTGGCCAGGCCGTCGGCGGCGGTGGGGCCGCGGGACGAGAAGTCGGGCAGGCGGTCGTCGCCCAGGCCGGGCGTGCCCCGGTCCTCGACGGCGCCGACGGTGATGACCCACGGGTCGTCGCCGGGCTTGGAGATGGTGCCGGCGCCCGGGCCGCGGTTGGCGGCCGCCACCACCACGGCGATGCCCGAGTCCCATGCCCGCTCCACCGCGTAGTTCAAGGGGTCGGTGCGGTAGGTCTGGGTGGAGTCGGTGCCGAGGGACAGGTTGAGGACCCTGATGGCGTACTGGTCCCGGAACGACACGACCCACTGGATGGCGGCGAGCACGGTGGAGACGTCGGCGGCGCCGTCCCTGCCGGCCACCTTGAGCGACACGACCTGCGAGCCCGGCGCCATGCCCTTGTACCTGCCGCCGGAGGAGGCGCCGGTGCCGGCGATGATGCCGGCCATGAAGGTGCCGTGGCCGTAGGTGTCGTTGCAGGTCTGCTCGCCCGACAGGTTGACGCAGGGCTTCAGCGCGCCGGTGAGGTCGTCGCGCACCGCCAGGATGCGCCCGGCCAGGTCGGGCACGGGGGAGACGCCGGTGTCGATGAGGGCCACGGTCACGCCGGCACCGTCGTGGCCGGCGGCCCCGAGCGTGTCGGCGCCCACGACCTTGCGGTAGGCGGACTGGGTGGGGCCGGAGGAGGTGGTGCCCTGGACCTTCACGGCCCGGTCGGGCGTCACGATGAGGCCCGGCGTGGCCGTGAGGGCGGCGAGCGCCCTGACCGGCACGGTGGCGGCCACGCCGCGCACGATGGACAGGTCCCGGGTGACCCGGCCGCCCGCGGCCTCGACCGCGGCTGCTGCCGCCGTGGTCCCGGCGGTGCGGCTCTGGATCACGACCCTGGCCATGCCGGCGGTGTCGAGCACGGTGGTGTCGGCGGTGGCCGGGGCCCCGGCGGAGGAGGAGGCGGAGGAGCCGAGGTCGGCGACCGACATCACCGCCGCCAGCAGCACCACCGAGGCCACGGCGGCGGCCAGGGCGCGCCAGGCGCGCTCCGGCGAGATCGAGAACGGGATCCCCACGGTCATCCGAGCCCACCCCTCCCTGCGGCCCCCAAGCCCTGGGACCGCACGAGCCACTATCGGGAATCGCCCCGTGCTTTGCCATAGCACGATGTGACCAACCTGCTCTAGCTACCCGCCACGTCCAGCGGCGGGCCGGCCGCCGTATGCGCGGATTGGAGCCACGAGCCGTGGTCGACGGCCCGGTCGGTCGCCACGGTGGGAGGTCGGGTGCCCGGTTCCGGGCACTACGTTCCCCGCCCGCGGCGGGGGAGGGTACCCGACTAGTCCGGTCCGTCGGCCCGTACGATGGCCCCGGCATGGCCGTCACCGCCCTCGGGACAATCCGGAACATCTGCATCGTGGCCCACATCGACCACGGCAAGTCGACGCTGTCCGACCGCATCCTCGAGCTCACCCACGCCGTCGACCCGCGGGACATGCGCGAGCAGTTCCTCGACTCCATGGACCTGGAGCGGGAGCGGGGCATTACCATCAAGGCCCAGAACGTGCGGGTGTCGTGGCGCGACCACGTCATCCAGCTCATCGACACGCCAGGGCACGTGGACTTCGGCTACGAGGTGAGCCGCAGCCTGGCCGCCTGCGAGGGCGTGGTGCTGCTGGTCGACGCGGCCCAGGGCATCGAGGCCCAGACCCTGGCCAACTGCTACCTGGCCCTGGAGCACGACCTCGACATCGTGGCCGCCCTCAACAAGATCGACCTCCCGGCCGCCGACCCCGACCGCTACGCGGCCGAGATCGAGACCGTGCTCGGCATCCCGGCCGACTCGATCCTGCGCATCAGTGCCAAGACGGGTGCCGGCGTGGGCGAGCTGCTGGACGCGGTGGTGGAGCGCATCCCGGCCCCCGTGGGCGACCCCGGGGCGCCACTGCGCGGCCTCATCTTCGACTCGTCCTACGACCAGTACCGGGGCGTGGTGAGCGCGGTCCGCATCGTGGACGGGACCCTCACCGTGGGCCAGCGCCTGAGGTTCCTGCAGGCCGCCGCCACCCACGACGCCGAGGAGGTCGGGATACGGGCGCCGGCCCCCACGCCGGTCGCGAGCCTCGGCCCCGGCGAGGTCGGCTACCTCATCGCCGGCATCAAGGACGTGGGCGAGGCCCGCTCGGGCGAGACCGTCACCACCGTCGCCGGCGGCGCCACCGAGCCCCTCCCCGGCTACCTCGACCCCAAGCCCATGGTGTTCTGCGGGCTGTTCCCGGTGGAGGGCGACGACTTCGCCGACCTGCGCGACGCCCTGGAGAAGCTGCGCCTCAACGACTCGAGCTTCACCTACGAGCCGGAGACGTCGGGCGCGCTCGGCTTCGGGTTCCGCTGCGGGTTCCTCGGCCTGCTCCACATGGAGATCGTGCGCGAGCGCCTCGAGCGCGAGTTCGACCTGGCCCTCATCGCCACCGCCCCGAGCGTGGCCTACCTGGCCCACCTCACCGACGGCAGCGTCGTCGAGGTCGACAACCCCAGCGCCATGCCGGCCGCCAACCACGTCGAGGCCATCGAGGAGCCCTTCCTCACCACCACGGTGCTGCTGCCCACCGAGTACACGGGTACGGTGATGGACCTGTGCCAGACCCGGCGGGGCGACATGGTGAAGATGGAGTACCTCTCCCCCGAGCGCCTGGAGCTGGTCTACCGGGTGCCGCTGGCCGAGGTGGTGGTCGACTTCTTCGACCAGCTCAAGAGCCGGACCAAGGGCTACGCCAGCCTCGACTACGAGCCGGCCGGGTACGAGGCCTCCGACCTGGTGAAGATCGACATCCTCCTCAACGGCGTCGCGGTGGACGCCTTCTCCAGCATCATCCACCGCTCCAAGGCCGAGGTCTACGGCCGCAAGATGTGCGAGAAGCTGCGCGAGCTCATCCCCCGCCAGATGTTCGACGTGCCCATCCAGGCCGCCATCGGCGGTCGCTTCATCGCCCGCCAGACCGTGAAGGCGAAGCGCAAGGACGTGCTGGCCAAGTGCTACGGGGGCGACATCACCCGCAAGCGCAAGCTGCTCGAGCGCCAGAAGGAGGGCAAGAAGCGCATGAAGAGCATCGGAAGGGTAGAGGTGCCCCAGGAGGCGTTCGTGAGCGCCCTCCGCCTGGACGAGGACTAGCTGCAGAATTCTTCTATATGTCTTCCTCCCCCCAGGCCGTGAAGTCATTTAGTCTTCAGGTGAACGGAAAGAGGTGGAGGTGACCGGAGGCAATCGGCGGAGCCCGATCTCCACTCGGTTTCGGCGCGTGGCGGCGGCGGTCGCCGACGACGCGGCCGACCACGTCCCGGGCGTCACCTGGGTGGTGGGCCGGGCCGACGGCGACGACCTGGTGGTGGTGGCCAGCGCCGGCAACGGCGGCGTCACCGAGGCGGGTACCCGGATCCACCCCGACACCGCCTACGACCTGGTGGTCCCCATCGACCTGCCCGACGGCGGGCGCTTCGGGGCCCTGTGCGGCCTGGGCGGGCCCGGCGCCCCCGACACCTGCCCCGAGCTGGCCCGGGTGGGCCGCCTGGCCGACCTGCTCTCGGCCGTGGCCTCGGCCGAGTGGGAGACCGAGGCCCAGGCGGCCCGGGCCGACGCCGAGGCCAGGCGGGCCCGCCAGGTGGAGGAGGAGGCCCTCACCGACGCCCTCACCGGCGTGTCGAACCGCCGGGCCTGGGACCGGGCCCTCGACGCCGAGGAGAAGCGCCGGCGCCGGTACGGGGGCACGGCGGCGGTGGTGGTCGTCGATCTCGACGAGCTGAAGGAGATCAACGACACCGAGGGCCACCTCCACGGCGACCTGGTCCTGCGCCTGGTGGCGCGGATCATCCGGGAGACGAGCCGTGACAGCGACGTCGTGGCCCGCACCGGCGGCGACGAGTTCGCGGTGCTGGCCCTCGACGTGGAGGAGCCCCAGCTCAAGGTGCTGGTGTCCCGGCTGCGCGAGGCCCTCGACCGGGAGGGGGTGGCGGCCTCGGTGGGCGGGGCCTGCCGCCGGCCGGCGTCGGGGATGGCCGAGGCCTGGGCCGAGGCCGACGACGTGATGTTCGCGGAGAAGCAGCGGCACAAGCGCGCGTAGGGCGCCGGCCGCGGCGGCGCGGCGCCGGTCTGCAACGATGGGGCGATGACCACTCCGGGCGGGCAGCGGGTCGTCGTGGTGGGCCAGGGCTACGTCGGCCTCCCCCTCGCCGTGCGGGCGGTAGAGGTGGGCCACACCGTGGTCGGCTACGAGGTCGACGAGCACCGGGTCAAGCGCCTGGTGGCGGGGGAGTCCTACGTGGAGGACGTCGCCGGCCCGGCGCTGGCCGCCGCCCTCGACTCCGGCCGGTACCTGCCGAGCGCCCTGGCCTCGTCCCTGGCCGGCTTCGACGTGGCCGTGATCACCGTCCCCACCCCGCTGCGCGAGGGGGTCCCCGACCTGTCGCACATCGAGTCGTCGGCCCGGGCCCTGGGACCCCACCTCCGCCGGGGCGCCACCGTCGTCCTCGAGTCCACCACCTACCCGGGCACCACCGAGGAGCTGCTGGGCCCGCGGCTGGAGCAGGCGTCGGGGCTGGTGGCGGGGGAGGACTTCTCCCTCGGCTACAGCCCCGAGCGCATCGACCCCGGCAACGCCACGTTCGGCCTGGTCAACACGCCCAAGGTGGTGTCGGGCGTCGACGCCGCCTCGCTGGCCGCCGTCCGCGCCTTCTACGACACGCTGGTCGAGCGCACCGTGGCCGTGTCCGGCACCAAGGAGGCCGAGCTCACCAAGCTGCTGGAGAACACCTTCCGCCACGTCAACATCGCGCTGGTCAACGAGCTGGCCATGTTCGCGAGCGACCTCGGCATCGACGTGTGGGAGGCCATCGACGCCGCCGCCACCAAGCCCTTCGGCTACCTGCGCTTCGAGCCCGGGCCCGGGGTGGGCGGCCACTGCCTGCCCATCGACCCGAGCTACCTGTCGTGGCGGGTGCGGCGCCGGCTGGGCCAGAGCTTCCGCTTCGTGGAGCTGGCCAACGACGTGAACGACCACATGCCGGACTACGTTGCCCGCCGCCTCATGGCCGCCCTCAACCGCAGGCGCCTGGCCCTCAACGGGAGCCGGGTGCTGCTGCTGGGCCTGGCCTACAAGCGCAACACCAGCGACGCCCGGGAGTCGCCGGCGGTGGTGGTGGCCGAGCGCCTGCTGGCCCTGGGGGCCGAGGTGCGGGCCGCCGACCCCCACGTGCAGGAGGGGACCGTCGACGAGCGGGTGGTGCGGGTCGACGCCGGCCGGGAGGAGCTCGAGGCGGCCGACGCCGTGGTCCTTCTCGTGGACCACGACCACTTCGACCTCGGGCTCGTGGCCGCCGCCTCGGGCTACGTGCTCGACACCCGCCACCGCCTCCCGCCCGGGCCCACCGTGGAGTTCCTCTAGTTCGAGAGGACCTCGTCGAGGGCCCGGAGCATGGCGGGGACGTCGATGGGCTTGGTGACGTAGGCGGCGGCGCCGGCCGACAGCAGGCGCTGGATCTGGCCGGTGGTGGCGTCGGCGCTCACCATCACCACCGGTATGGACGACGTGACCGGGTCGTCCCGCAGCCGCTGGAGGACCTGCTCGCCGCTCATGTCGGGCAGGTGCAGGTCGAGCAGGATCATCGCCGGCCGGTGCTCGCGCGCCAGCTCCAGGCCCAGCGAGCCCTGCATGGCCGCCACCACCTGGATGTCGGACCGCCTGGCCAGGATGCGCTCCATGAGGTTCAGGTTGGCCAGGTTGTCCTCGATGTGGAGCACCGTGCGGCGGGAATCGGCCGGCGCCGGCGCCGGCTCGTCCCCGGCCCCGTTCAGGCGCTCGTAGCGCTCGACCTGCCCCTCCACCCGGGGCAGCTCGACCACGAACGTGCTGCCCCGCCCCAGGACGCTGGTGGCCGACAGCTGGCCGTCCATGGCCTCGGCCAGGCGCTTGGACAGCGCCAGGCCGATGCCCGTGCCCTCCACGTCGGTGTGCTCGGCCCCCAGGCGCTCGAAGGCGGTGAACAGCCGGCCCAGCTGCTCGGCCGCGATCCCGGGGCCGGTGTCGGTGACCAGGATGCCGAGACGGGTCGCCGACACGAGGGTGCACGAGACGGCGACGGTGCCCCGGGTGCGGTTGTACTTGACGGCGTTCGACAGCAGGTTCAGCAGGATCTGCTTGGCCCGCTGGCGGTCGGCGAACACGTAGGCGTCGGGCGGGCCCGACCGGTCCACCACGACCTGGATCCCGCGCTGGTCGGCGAGGGGGCGGATGAGGTCGACGGCCTCGCCGATGAGCCCGCTGGCCAGCACCGGCTCGGGCGACAGGGCCAGCTCGCCGGCCTCGATGCGGGAGATGTCGAGCACCTCGTTGATGAGGTCGAGGAGGTGGCGGCCGCCCTTGACGATGTAGTCGACGTACTCCGCCTGGTCCTCGGTGAGCGTCTGCAGCTCGAGGAGCTGGCCGAAGCCCAGCACGGCGTTGAGCGGGGTCCGCAGCTCGTGGCTCATGCGGGACAGGAACTGGCTCTTGGCGATGTTGGCCGACTCGGCCGCCTCCTGGGCCTCCCGCCGGGCCTCGTCGGCGGCCCGGCGGTCGTGGACGTCGAGGGCGTAGACGAGGACGGGCCGGGCCGCGTCGGTGCGGTCGGGGGAGCCGTCGTCGGCCACGAAGACCCCGGCCGTCCAGCGGTGGGTGCCGTCGCCGTGGCGGAAGCGGTACTCCAGGGTCTCCTGGGCCGAGGACCCGGACGCGATGCGCTCGAGGACGGCCCGGAACGCGGCCAGGTCGTCGGGGTGGACCCGCTCGGCGAGGAAGTCGGGCGCGGCGGTGTCGGCCGGCGCCAACCCGCACAGCCGCTCGATGTTGGGGCTGACGTAGGTGGCGCCCTCGTGGGTCGGGTCGGCCCGGATGACGAGCATGGGCCCGGCCGTGAGCATGCGGTCGAGGGCGGCGCGGGTGCCGGCCAGCTCGGCCAGGGTGGCCTGGAGCTCGGAGGTGCGCCTGGCCACGAGGGACAGGGCGAACTGGCGCCGGCGCACGAGCAGGTGGGCCACGGCCGTGGCCACCGCCGCCAGCACCAGGCCGGCGCCGAGCAGCAGCTTGGGCGCGTCGGCGGCGAAGGACCCGGTGAGGTGCTGGCGGGCCGACACGGCCAGGGTCCAGCGGTCCGAGCCCACCTCGAAGGGGACCTCGACCACCCGTCCGGAGAGGGGGACCTCGGCCTCGGTGGTGAGGAGCAGTTGCTCCGGATCGGGCTCGTCCCCCAGGTACAGCGCCACGCGCAGCTCGCGGAACGGCGAGTCGGGCGTGGACGGCACCGGCGTGCCGGGGTCGAGGATGGTCTCCTGGAACGCCACGCCCCGGCCCGAGGTGGCGGGGGCGGCCAGCACGAGCCGCTTGCCTCTCGGCGCCGGCACCGTGGTCGCCACCGGGCCCGTGGCCGTGAGGGCCCGGGTGAACAGGGCGGAGCGCTCGGCGTCGAGGGCCTGGCCCGGAGCGGGGACGTCGCCGGCGCCACCGGTCACCACGAAGCCGCCGCCCGTCTGCACCGCCGCCCCCACCGCAACCGTGGCCAGCTTCACCAGGGGCTGCGCGCTCTCGGCGAAGAGCGGGGCCGAGGCCGGGTCGGGCGACGTGCCCAGGTTGGCCAGGACCTGCAGGGAGGACTCGGTCCCCACGAAGGCGTTGAGGAGCAGGGCCTTCACCTCGTCGGCCCGCTGGTCGAGGAGGCGGTGCTCCTGGTCCCGCACCACGCTCGCGGTGAGGCCCCAGGTGGCGAAAGCGGCCGTCACCGATGCCACCAGGACCAGGGCCGGGACGGTGCGCGACACCGGGCGGTGGGCCCGCCGGTCGCCCGGGGACGTGGCGTCGCCGGCCCCCTCGGTGCCCGGGCCGGCACCGGTGGGCGGAGGGGGATCGCCCGCCGTGTGCGTGGTCATGCCGCCTCCCCACTCCGGCCCGCTCGCATCAAGCCGGCGAATCCCCAAGATTAGACCTTTCGGGGAGGTTCCGCGCCCATGGGGGGCGTCGGCGCTACCCAGGGACGGCGCCGAGGGGGTTGAAGCTGCGGAAGTCGTTCACGGTGATGCCGGCCACCGTGAACTGGTCCAGGTTGGCGGTGCCGGCGCCGCCCAGCACGATGTCGAGGCCGACGACGCCGGCGTCGCCCGCCACCGGGGGCGCCCCGGGTGCCCCGAGCGTGGGGCTGAAGGCCTTGGCGCTGGCCCCGGGCGTGCAGGCGTAGGTGCGGGTGGTGTCGCCCACGCCGTCGCTGTTGGAGTCGACGTAGAGGAGGAGGCGGGGGTTGCCGGGACAGCCCGTGGTCCCCTCCACCACGAAGCGGAGCTCGCCCAGCTGGCTCACGGTGAGGCCCTCGACCCCGAGGACCCGTGCGCCGGCGGGCACGTCGCCCGCCCCGTCCCAGCTCAGGATGAGGTGCAGGTCCTGGCCCACCTGGACCCAGCCCTGGGTGCGGCCGGCCCGGTCCGCCTCGAAGGGGTCGACCTTCACGCTGTGCAGCGGGCGGTTGGCCATGCCCTCGATGGGCTGGGCCAGCCTGATGCCGCCGGTGGAGCCCTGGAACAGCGCGTCGCCGAAGGAGAAGACACCCCCGTCGGCCGCCACCAGGTGGTAGCCGGCGCCGGTGGGCGACGCCACCATGCCCTGGATCGGCTGGGCCAGCCGTACGGCGCCGGTGGAGCCGGAGAACCTGGCGTCGCCGAAGGCGAACACGCCGCCGTCGGCCGCCACCAGCCAGTACCCCTGGCCGCTGGGCGTCGCCGCCATGCCCACCACCGGGCTGGCCAGCCGGATGGCGCCGGTGGAGCCGAAGAACCTGGCGTCGCCGAAGGCGAATATCCCGCCGTCGGCCGCCACCAGCCAGTACCCGTTGCCCGACGGCGTGGCGGCCATGCCGACGATGGGCTGGTTCAGGGTGAGGTTGCCGGCGGAGCCGAAGAACCTGGCCGCCCCGAAGGAGAAGATGCCGCCGTCGGAGGCCACCAGCCGGTAGCCCAGGCCCGACGGGTGGGCCACCATGCCCACGATGGGCCGGTTGAGCCTGGTGGCGCCGGTGGAGCCGAGGAACTGGGCCCCGCCGAACGCGAAGATCCCGCCGTCGGCCGCCACCATCCAGTACCCCTCGAGGTGGGGGAGGGCGGCGCCGCCCACGATGGGCTGGTTCAGCGTCGTGCCGCCGGCCGAGCCGAAGAACCTGGCGTCGCCGAAGGAGAACACCCCGCCGTCCCGGGCGAACATCCAGTAGCCGGGGCCGAGCGGGTAGGGGGTGGCGGCCGACGCCGGCGGGGCGGTGCCCACCCCGGTGAAGAGCGTGGCCACGAGGGTGGCGGCCAGCAGCAGGGCTCGGGGTCGCTGCGGGCGAGTCGTCGCGGCGCGGGCAGGCGGCATCGGTCGGGCTCCTTGCGGCGGGATCGTGACGTCCTAACACGTCTACGGGGGGAGAGCAACGAATAGTCGGAATATCCCCGAAATGTCGGGAGGATGGTTGACGGGCGGAATGTCCCCCGACAAGACTGTCGGTTTTCGCGCGCCGTCCTCCCTGGATAGCTCATGCGCCGCCCCCAGAAAGGACCGGTCCTTGAGGATCCGCACCGTGCTGGTGAGCGCCCTGACCCTGGTGGTCGCCGCCGCCCTGACGTTCCTGCTCCCCACGCCGGCCGGCGCCCAGACCGAGCCCTGCCCGCCGGGCCAGCCGTCGGGCCGCCCGCCCGGCACCCCCCCCGGGCCCGGCGCCGCCCCCGGCCAGCCCGCCGGCCGCCCGCCCCAGTACCCGCCCGGCAAGTGCCAGCTGCGCCTCTCCCGCAGCGTGGTGGCGGCCGGTGAGTCGGTGGGCATCGCCGGCGACGGCTTCGCCCC
>JBQTJJ010000120.1:0-10476 GCA_052387235.1 Actinomycetota bacterium | reverse complement strand
CAGCAGCGCCACCGCCGGAGCAACTGCGAGACGGCGGAACCCTCGAGCCATCGGCCTGTCCTCCCGTTCGAATCCGGTACCGCGAGTGTGCACCCGGGCCGGAGGCGGGCGCGCCGTCGCGCCCGGCGCTGCACTGTTGCATGCCTGCCGTGGCGCCGCCGTGATCCCGCGTATCAGGCCGGACCGGGCGCGCTCCTCTCAGCCGTAGGCATCCCAGGGGGGAGCCGGGGGGCGGCCCCGATGCCGCCCCCCGGCGCGTCTCGGGCTACCCCGGAGCGAGGACGGCCCGGGCCACCAGGTCGGTGCCGAAGGCGGTGAGGATGGCCAGGTAGAGCAGGCCGGTGGCGGCCATCACGGCGGCGTAGGCCCGCTCCTTCAGAGCGGCCTTCGTCACGAAGGTCAGGATCAACGTGCTGACGGCGCAGGTCGCCCAGAACCACCCGAGCAGCCCGCCGTAGCCGTCGTCGATGGAGCCCGAGAGCACCGACAGCATCCCGGTGGGCCAGAGCAGGGCCGCCACCTCGACCGGCCACACCAGGGCCAGCCACCGGTTCAGCTCCACCAGCGGGGCCCTCCCCAGGCCGGGCTGCACCAGGTACCAGTGCCCGAGCAGCATGGCGTCGCTCACGGCGCCGAGGAACGAGGCGCCCACCAGGGTGCGGACGACGGCCAGGGCGTCGGGGCCGCCGGCGGCCAGGCCGCCCGCCACCAGCCCCACCGCCCCGATGAGGGGCGGGACCAGGTCGGCCACGGGCGGGAACTCGGGCACGCCGGCGTCGGTCGCGGGCGCGTCGCGGTCGATGCCGGTCATGGCCGCCACCCGGGCCGAACGCCGGCGCCGGCGCTCCCGCTCCCCCCGCACCCCGGCCCGCCGGCGCACGATCGACAGCCACAGGGCCACACCGGTGGCGGCCGCCATCAGCGCCGCCGACACGTCCCGCACCGGCACCGGGCCCAGGATCTGGCCCACCCAGACCGAGAGGGCGGCCATGATCCCGAATGTGGCGCGCAGCAGCCACCCGTAGCCGATGCCCACCTGGCGGCGCCGGGTGGTGACCCACAGGAACAGCAGGCCCCCGGTGGCCCACTGCAGGAGGACGGTGGCGCCGTCGAGGCGGATCACGAGAGGGCGGCGGTGATGGCCCCGTCGACCTGGAGGGCGGCGCCGCTCACGAACCGGGCCGGGTCGGAGCAGAGGAAGGCCACCACCTTGCCGAAGTCGGCAGGGTCGCCGAGGACATTGCCGGCGCCGGCACCCATGGACCGCATCCGCTCGGTGTCGTGCGGCCCCGGCAGGGCCAGGTTGAGGGTGACGCCCTCGGGCGAAAGGTCGGCCGCCGCCGTCTTGGCCCAGGCCCACAGCCCGGTGCGGGCCGTGTTGGACAGGGCGAGGTGCCCGGCCGGCTGGCGCACGAAGTAGGAGGCGATGAGGCAGATCCGGCCCCAACCCTGCGCCGCCATGTGGGGCACGGCCTCCCGCACCAGCCGGATCGACGTGAGCAGGTTGGCGTTCAGGGCCGCGTGCAGCTGGTCGTCGGTGACCTCCAGGGCCCGGCCCGGCGGCGGGCCGCCGGCGTTGGCCACCAGGACGTCGAGGCGCCCGAAGCGCGCCACCGCCGCCGCCACCAGCCGGGCCGGAGCGGCGGGTTCGGTGACGTCGTCGACCAGGGCCAGGACCTCGGCCCCGCCGCCGGCCAGCTCGGCCTCGGTGCGGCGCAGCGCCTCCTCGCCCCGGGCGCAGACGACCACCCGCGCGCCCTCGGCCGCCAGCGCCGCGGCCGCGGCCCGGCCCAGGCCGCGGGACGAGGCGGTGACGAGCGCGACCCTGCCGGTCAGACCGAGGTCCACGGCCGCCCCCCGTGCGGGCCGGCGGCCATCAGGCCACGACGGCCAAGTCGTGCGACACCGTGTTGAGCGGCTCGGGACCGTCGTCGGTGGCCACCACGATGTCCTCGATGCGCACGCCCCACCTGCCCTCGACGTAGATGCCGGGCTCGACGGAGAAGGCGTGCCCGGCCACCAGGGCCTCGCAGTTGCCGCCGACGAGGTACGGGTCCTCGTGCTCCTCCAGCCCGATGCCGTGGCCGGTGCGGTGCACGAACCGGGGCCCGTAGCCGGCCTCTTCGATGACCCGGCGGGCCACGGCGTCGACGTCCTCGCACGGCGTGCCCACCACCGCCGCCTCCACCGCCGCCGCCTGGGCCCGCTGCACGGCGGCGTACAGGTCGCGGAACTCGGCCGGGGGGGCGCCGGTGAACACGGTGCGGGTGGTGTCGGAGCAATAGCCGTCCAGGGTGCCGCCGAAGTCGCAGACCACGGCCTCGTCGCGTGCGATGACGCGCCCGCCGGGCTCGTGGTGGGGGCTGGCCGAGTTGGGCCCGCTCCCCACGATGGCGAAGTTGACCCGGGTGTGGCCCTCGGCCACGAGGCGGGCGCCGAGGTCGGCGGACACCTCGGCCTCGGTCCGGCCCACCAGCGGGATCTCGCCCGCCACCAGTGCCGCCGCCACCCGGTCGGCGGCGGCGGCGGCCCGGCGCAGGGCGGCGACCTCGCCCCCGTCCTTCACCGCCCGCAGCGGGCCGGTGACGGTGGACGCGGCCAGCCACGAGGCGCCCGGCAGCGACGCCTGCAGCGCCAGCACGAACGTGGCCCAGGTCCGGTCCGACACGGCCAGGCTGCGCCGGCCGCCCAGCAGGCCGGCCACGATCGCAACGGGGTCCTCGGTCTCGTCCCACGGCCGCAGCTCGAAGGCGTCGGGGTCCGGGACCACGCGCGGCGCCTCCAGGCGGGGCACCACCAGCGTGGCCTCGCCGGCGCGGGGCAGCACCAGCATGGTGAGGCGCTCCAGGGGCATGGCCTGGTAGCCGGTCAGCCACGGCAGGTCGGCGCCCAGCGACAGCAGGAGGGCGTCCACCCCCAGCTGCCCCATGCGGGCCCGTACCCCCTCGATGCGCGCCGTCCGGCTCATGCGCCCGGCAGCGTAGGGCGGCCCGCCCGCGTTCCGGGAAGCCTGACGTTCGCCATGCGGACGTGAGGCTTCCAGGAATCCGGGCGGCGGGGGGGCGGCGGCTGGGCGGGCGCCGGCGGGGGGGCGGCGGCTGGGCGGCGGGCGACGGGGGGGCGGCGGGCGGCGGCCCGCCTACCGGCCGGCGGCGGCGGCCGCGTCCCGGGCGTGGTAGCTGGAGCGGGTGAGGGGCGAGGCCTGGACGTGGGCGAAGCCCATGGCCGCGCCCACCGCGGCCAGGCGGGTGAACTCGTCGGGGTGCCACCAGCGGGCCACCGGGAGGTGGGACGCGGTGGGGCGCAGGTACTGGCCCAGGGTGACGATCTCCACGCCCACGCCCCGGAGGTCGGCCAGCGCGCCCACGACCTCCTCCTCCGTCTCCCCCATCCCGAGGATGAGGCCCGACTTGGTGGTGAGGCCGGCGTCCCGGGCCCGGCCCAGCACGGCCAGGCTGCGGGCGTACGAGGCCGACGGGCGTACCGCCCGCTGGAGCCGGGCCACCGTCTCCAGGTTGTGGTTGACCACCTCGGGACCGGCCCCGAAGATGGTGGCCAGCGCCTCCGGGTCGCCCTTGCAGTCCGGGATCAGCACCTCCACCGCCGTGGCGGGGCAGCGCTCGTGCACAGCGCGGATGGTGTCCGCGAAGGCGGCGGCCCCGCCGTCGCCCAGGTCGTCGCGTGCCACGGCCGTGACGACGGCGTGCTCCAGGCCCATGGCGGCCACGGCCGCCGCCACCCGGGCCGGCTCGCCCGCGTCCGGGGGAAGGGGCTTGCCGGTGTCGACCAGGCAGAACCCGCAGGCCCGGGTGCAGCGCGCGCCGTTGATCATGAAGGTGGCGGTGCCGGCGCTCCAGCACTCCGAGATGTTGGGGCATCCCGCCTCCTCGCAGACGGTGACCAGCTCCCGCCGGCGCAGCCCGGCCTCCAGGGCCCGGAACTCGGCGCCGCGGCGCACGGGGGCCCGCATCCAGGCCGGCTTGCGCTGGTGCAGGGGCACGCCGGCCGACGGGTCCACGCCGGCCTGGGCCAGCCGGCCCCGCAGGCGCACCGCCACCTCGCCGCCGGCGGCACCGGCCGCCGCCCCCGACAGGGCCGGCACCCCGGCGCCGGCCGGCGCCCGCCACGCCACGTCCTGGCGCTCCACGCCGTACCGGCCCCACCGCGGCCCGGCCCGGGCCGCGATGGCGTCGACCACCTGGCGCATGGTGGCCCGCACCCCCTCGGCCGCCAGGGAGGTCACGCCCCGGCCGGCCAGGCCGCACGGGACGATGGCGTCGAAGCGGGACAGGTCGGGTTCGACGTTGAGGGCGAAGCCGTGCATCGACCGGCCCCGCGTGAGGCGCACCCCCAGCGCGCAGATCTTGCGGTCCCCCACCCACACCCCGGGCAGGCCGGGCTGGCGGCCGGCGCCGGCCCGGCCCAGGTCGGCCCGGGCGTCGATCACCACCTGCTCCACCCCGTGCACGTGGGCGGGCGTGGCCCCCGGGCCCACCGGCACCGACAGCACCGGGTACCCCACCAGCTGGCCCGGCCCGTGCCAGGTGACGCCGCCGCCCCGGTCGGTGCGCACCAGGTCCGCACCCAGGTCGGCCGGCGCCACCAGCACGTGGTCGAGCGAGCCGCGCAGGCCGAGGGTGTAGACGCTCGGGTGCTCGAGCAGCAGGAGGTGGTCGCCGCCCGAGCGGGCGTGCAGCGACCGCTGGAGGGCGTGGGCGTCGCGGAAGTCGACCCGGCCCAGCCAGCGGACCCGGAGCGGGCCCGTCATCCCGGGCCGCTCATGCCAGCTCCTGGGCCCAGTCCCTGGTCTCGATGATCTCCCGGAGGCGGGCCAGGAAGGCCGACGCGTAGGCGCCGTCCACGGCCCGGTGGTCGAACGAGATGGCCAGGTTCCCCACCGGGTGCACGGCCACGCCGTAGCCGCCGCCCGGCAGGGCCACCGCCACCGGCTTGGGCTTCACCCCGTCGGTGGACAGGATCGCCACCTGGGGCTGGTTGATGATCGGCGCGGTGAGGAAGGTGCCGTAGCCGCCCGGGTTGGTGATGGTGAAGGTGCCGCCCGAGATGTCGTCGGCGCTGAGCTTCTTGGACCGGGCCCGGCCCGCCAGCTGGGCCACCTCCCGGGCCAGGGCCCGCAGCCGCTTGTCGTTGGCGGCGTGGATGACGGGGACGATCAGCCCCTCGTGGCCGAGGTCGACGGCGATGCCGAGGTTGACCTCGTGATGGACGACGAGCTCGTCGTTGCCGACCGACGCGTTCAGCCTGGGGAAGTCGTGCAGCGCATCGATCACGGCCCGGCCGATGAACGGGAGGTAGCTCAGGCTGACGCCCTCCTCCTCCTTGAACCTGGCCCGGGCCGGCAGGCGGACCTGCTCCACCCCGTCGTAGTCGACCTCGATCACGACAAGGGTGTGGGCCGACGTGTCCAGCGACCGCCGCATGTGCTCGGCCGTGCGCCGGCGGATGTTGGAGAACGGCACGGTCTCGTCCCGGGCCGTCACCGGCGCCGCCTCCCCGGCCGGGGCGGCGGCGGCCGGCGCCGCCTCCTTCCTGGCCGGGGCCGGGCTCGGGGCCGGGGCCTCAGCCGGGCGGGCGCTGCCGCCGGCGCTGCGGGAGTCGACCACGGCCAGCACGTCGTCCCGGGTGATCCGCCCGCCGGCGCCGGAGGCCTGCACGTCGCCGGGCTGGAGCCCGTGCTCCTTCAGCAGCCGGCGCACCACCGGCGACAGGACGAGGGCCTGCCCCCCGCCGCCGCCGCCCTCGCGGGCGGGCTGGGCCGGCGCCGGCGCGTCGCCGTTGGCGGCGCCGGCCCCGTGGTCCTCGGGCGGGGCCACGTCGGCGGTCGCCTCGGGCTCCGCCGCCTCCGTCTCGGCCGCCAGGTCGGGCGACTCCTCGGCGGTGGGGCCGCCGGCCTCGGGCTGGCCGCCACCGCCGCCGTCGGCGCCGCCGCCGTCGGCGCCGCCGCCGGCCGCCTCCGAACCGTCCTTCGATGCCGCCGCCCCGGCCTCCGCGCCGGCCGGGGCCGAGTCGGAGATCACGGCCAGCTTGGCGCCCACGTCGGCCGTCTCCCCCTCCTGCACCAGGATCTCGGCCAGCACGCCGGCCGCCGGCGACGGGACCTCGGAGTCCACCTTGTCGGTGGACACCTCGAAGAGGACCTCGTCCTCCTCCACCGTGTCGCCCACCTTCTTGGCCCATCGGGTGATGGTGCCCTCGGTGACGGTCTCGCCGAGCTGCGGCATCGTGATGTCGGCCATTACGCGTGCAGTCCCCTTCCGGTGAGTGCGAGCACGGTCTCCCCGAACACCTCGGAGAGCGTGGGATGCGGTTGGATGAACGCCGCCACCTCGTCGGCCACGGCCTCCCAGTTCACGGCCAGGTACCCCTGGCCCAGCTGCTCGGTGACCCAGGGGCCCACCATGTGGACGCCGAGGATGCGCCCGGCGCTGCCGTCGGCGCCCTTCTCGGCGATCACCTTCACCAGGCCCTCGGGCTCGCCCACGATGAGGGCCCGGCCGTTGCCGGCGAAGGGGTCCTGCTTGGCCACGACGTCGATGCCGGCGTCGCGGGCGGCCTGCTCCGTCATCCCCACGAAGGCCACCTCGGGGTGGCAGTAGATGCACCACGGGACCTTGCCGTAGTCGACCGGCACCGGCTCCTCGCCGAGGATGTCCTTGACGGCCACGATGGCCTCGGCGAAGCCCACGTGGGCCAGCTGCGGGGTGGCCACCAGGTCGCCCACGGCGTAGACGCCGGCCTCCCCCGTGCGGCACCGCCCGTCCACCTTCACGAAGCCCCGCTCGTCGATCTCCACGCCGGTGCCGTCGCCCACCAGCCCGTCGGAGAGGGGGCGGCGCCCGACCGACACCACCACCGCGTCCACCGTGACCTGCTCCCCCTCGCCGAACGAGACGGTGGTCCCGTTGTCGCCGGGCTCGTGGCCGTGCACCTCGACGCCGAGGCGGACGTCGATCCCCCGCTTCTTGAACGAGCGGGCCACCACCTTGACCACGTCGGCGTCGCAGCCCGGGAGCATGGTGGGCAGGGCCTCGAGCACGGTGACCTGGACCCCCAGGTCGCTCATCATGGAGGCGAACTCGCAGCCGATGGCGCCGGCGCCGATCACCACCGCCGTGCCGGGGAGCCGGTCGAGCGCCAGCACCTCGTCCGAGGTGAGCACGACCTTCCCGTCCACCTCGAAGCCGGGGATGGTGCGAGGCACCGAGCCGGCGGCCAGGATCACGCTCTTGCCCTCGAGGGTGGTGCCGTCGCTCACCTCGACGGTGCGGCCGGGCCCGAGCGTGCCGGTGCCGGCGACCACCGTGATCTTCCGCCGCTTCATCAGGCCCTGCAGGCCCTTCCACAGCTGGTCGACCACCTTCTGCTTGCGCTGCTGGCTGACCGAGAACTCGACGGTGGGCTGCTCGGCCTGGACCCCGAACTCCTTGGCCCCGGCCACGGTGCGGAACACGGTGGCGGTCTCCAGGAACTCCTTGGCCGGGATGCAGCCGCGGTGGAGGCACGTCCCGCCCACCTTGTCCTTCTCCACCACCGCCACGGACTGGCCGGCGCCGGCGGCGTAGAGGGCGGCGGCGTAGCCGCCGGGGCCGCCGCCGATGACGACGATGTCGAACTGGTTGGCCGTCCGGACCACCTCCTCGTCTCTCGCCCGCAGCCTACGCGGCCGGCCGGAGGATCCCTCCCGGGGGGTGGCTACCGGCTGGCCAGCCAGAGCTGCAGCGCGGACGCCACCAGGATGGCCAGGCCGCAGATGAGGGCGGCGATGATCAGCTTGCGGGTGCTCACGGGCGGTCCGGTCCGGGGTCGCGCGGCAGCCGCTTGCGGCCCGGGAAGCCCTCCTCGGGCAGGTGCCACCAGTCGAGGTCGTCCTCGTCCAGGCGGTAGCAGAGGAAATAGACGACGCCGTCGGGGCCGAGGGCGTGGAAGTCGACCAGGCCGGTGGCCGGGTCGCGCACGATGATGTCGCCCTGCTCCAGCTCGGAGAGGGCGGCCCGGGGGTCCTCGCCCGGCGGGTGGCCGTGGCCGTTGCTCCGCGACACCGCGGCCAGCGTGGCGGCGTTGCGCACGACCTCCACCAGGTGGCGCAGCCGGGGCAGGTAGCGGCGGGCCTCCTCCACGGTCCAGTAGCGCACAGAGGTAGGCTACCGACCACGCAGGGGAGCTCGGCGAGCCGGGCTGAGAGGTGAGCGCGCAGGCTCACGACCCTTCAGGAGCAACCGGTTCGGTAATGCGAGCCGAGGAGGCGTGACATGAGCGACGACCCGCTGGTGATCGCCGGGAGGACCTTCGCGTCCCGGCTCTTCCTGGGGACGGGCAAGTTCCCGTCCACGCAGTCGCTGCGGGACACCATCGCCGCGTGCGGCACCGGGATGGTCACGGTAGCGCTGCGGCGGGTGGACCCGGCTGCGGACGAGGACATCCTCGACGCCCTGCCGTCCGGCGTGCTCCTGCTCACCAACACCAGCGGCGCCATCGACGCCGGCGAGGCGGTCCGACTGGCCCGCCTGGCCCGGGCCGCCGGCCTGCCGGAGTGGATCAAGCTGGAGGTGACGCCGGACCCCCGGTACCTCCTGCCCGACCCCATCGAGACGTTGAAGGCGGCCGAGGTCCTGTGCCGGGAGGGGTTCACCGTGCTGCCCTACGTCAACGCCGACCCCGTGCTGTGCAAGCGGCTGGAGGAGGTGGGCTGCGCCACCGTCATGCCCCTCGGGTCGTGGATCGGGTCAAACCAGGGCCTGCGCACCCGCGCCGCCATCGAGATCATCGTGGAGCAGGCCCTGGTGCCCGTCGTGGTGGACGCCGGCATCGGCGCGCCGAGCCAGGCCGCCGAGGCCATGGAGCTGGGCGCCGACGCCGTCCTCGTCAACACCGCCATCGGCACCGCCGGCGACCCGGTGGCCATGGGCGCCGCCTTCGCCCAGGCCGTGCAGGCCGGGCGCCGGGGTTTCCTGGCCGGGCTGCCCGCCGCCCGCGCCGGCGCCGAGGCCAGCTCTCCCCTCACCGGCTTCCTGTCCCCGTGACCGTCACCGGTCCCACGCCGGTCGTCCTGGAGTCGCGCCCGGACGGCGTGCCGCCGGGCACGGCCGCCGCCGACCTCCTGGCCACCGACCTGGCGTCGCTGCGGGCCGTGGCCGAGGGCGCCGGCGCCGGCCGGGTCGACGCCGCCCTCCGAGCCGCCAGGCCCACGCCGGCCGACTTCGCGGCGCTGCTGTCTCCGGCGGCCGGCGAGCGCCTGGAGGACCTGGCGGCCCGGGCCCGGGCCGTGACCCTGCGCCGCTTCGGCCGCACCATCCACCTGTTCGCCCCCCTGTACCTCTCCAACGAGTGCGTCTCGGTGTGCACGTACTGCGGCTTCTCGGCCGGCAACCAGATCGCCCGGCGCACCCTGTCGGTGGACGAGGTGGTGGGCGAGGCCCGCGAGCTGGCGGCCCGCGGCTTCCGCCACGTCCTGCTCGTCGCCGGCGAGCACGCCCGCATCGTGAGCAAGGACCACCTGGTGGCGTGCGCGGAGGCCCTGGCTCCCTTGGTCCCCTCCCTGTCCGTCGAGGTCCAGGTGTGGGACACCGCCACCTACCGGCGCCTGGTGGCGGCCGGCTGCGACGGCCTGGTCGTCTACCAGGAGACCTACGACCGGGCCCTGTACGGCGAGGTCCACCGCAAAGGCAAGAAGCGGAACTACGACTGGCGCCTGGCCGCGCCCGACCGGGGGGCCGAGGCCGGCATGCGCCGGCTGGGCATCGGCGCCCTGCTCGGCCTGCACCCCGACTGGCGCACGGAGGCCCTGGCCGTGGCCGCCCACGCCCGGGCCCTCGTCCGGCGCTGGTGGCGGTGCGAGGTCACGGTGTCGCTGCCCCGCCTGCGGCCCGCGGCCGGCGACGTGACGCCGGCCCACCCCGTCGACGACCGCTCGTTCGTGCAGCTGCTGTGCGCCCTGCGGCTGCTGCTGCCGGACGTGGGCCTGGTGCTGTCGACGCGCGAGGAGCCGGCCCTGCGCGACGCCCTGCTGGGCGTGGGCGTCACCCACCTGTCGGCCGGGTCGTCCACCGAGCCGGGCGGCTACGCCAGCCCGGACGGGGCCGAGCCCCAGTTCGAGGTGGCCGACCACCGGGGCCCGGCCGAGGTGGCGGCGGTGGTGCGGGCCGCCGGGTTCGACCCGGTGTGGAAGGACTGGGAGCGGGTCCCCACGACCTGAGGGCCGGCGCCGGCCCGGCTCAAGTTCCAGGGACTGGGTGTCGAGATCAACGCCCATGTCCGTTTCCCTGCGCCGGCGCGCCGCCGCCGTGCTCTCGGCCGAGGTCGGCCTGGCCGCCCTGGCCGGGCCGGTGGCGGCGCCGGCCGGCGCCGCCGAGGGCCCCGCGGTCCGGCCCATCACCATCCCGGGCGAGGGGGGCGTCAGCTTCAGCGCCGACGTCGGCGACCCCCGCAGCGGCGGCCGCGCCCCCCAGGGGAACCACC
>JBQTJJ010000119.1:0-2893 GCA_052387235.1 Actinomycetota bacterium | reverse complement strand
TTCGGGCCCGGCGACGAGCACCGGGTCATCCGGTGGGAGTGGATCGAGTCGATCACCGTGGACCGGGGCGTGCTCGTGGCCGGCGGCGGCCACGAGATCGCGGTGCCGGCCGGCGCCTTCGGGCTGGAGCCGGCGGAACTGGCCGAGCAGCTCCGGGCCGCCGGGAGCATCGAGCACCGCACCGAGGCCATCAGCCGCCTCGGCGCCGGCGCCGGCGAGGGGTGAGCGCAGGGGCTCCCCCAACCACGTCCCGCCGTGGGCCACGCTGGGGCCGTGCCCCCGCCGTCCGTGCCCTACGCCGCCACGGTGGAGCGGTTCCTCCAGCGCCTGAGCAACGAGGGCCGCTCGGCCCGCACTTTGGCCGCCTACCGCTACGACCTCGACGACGCCATGGTGGACGTGGCCGGCGCCCGGGGCCTGCTCGCGCCGCGTTCGGCTCTGGAGCGGCTGGAGCCGGATGCGAGGGAGGCCCGGGTCCTGGCGGCCTTCGAGCAGCTGGACGTGGCCGCGGTGACCCTCGACGATCTCGACCAGGCCTTGGCCGAGTTCCGCACCCGGCCCGACCCCCGCTTCGCCCGCCACCCCGAGCGGGCACCCGACGAGCGCTCGCCCGCCACTGTCGCCCGCCGCACCGCCGCCCTCCGGTCCTTCTTCGCCTGGTGCTACCGGACCCAGCGCATCGCCGCCGACCCGGCCGCCCTCCTGCGGCCGCCCAAGAAGCGCAGGCGGATGCCACGGGCCATCGACCAGCCCACGGCGGTCCGGGCCCTGGCCGCGGCCGGCGAGGCCTCCACCTGGCCCGAGCGCGACGTCGTGATCCTCACCCTGGCCCTGGCCTGCGGCCTGCGGCTGGACGAGATCGCCCGCCTCCGGGTCGACGACCTCGACGGGTCGCCGCCGGCAGCCATGATCGTGCGCGGCAAGGGGGACAAGGAGCGCCGCCTGGGCCTGCCGCCGGTCGTGCAGGACGCGCTGGCCGCCTACCTCCCCACCCGGGCCGCCCGCCTGGGGACCCTCGGCCTCGACGCCTCGACGGTGGTGGTGTCGAGCCGTCCCCGCCCGGTGAAGGACCGCCGGGGCCGGGTCGTGGGCGCCACGGTGGAGGCCAGCCGGGACAGCGTGATCTACGTGGTGGACCGGGTGCTGCGCCACCTCGGGGCCCGGCGCGACGGGGTGCGGGTCCACGCCCTGCGCCACACCTTCGCCACCCTCGGGCTGCGGGAGGGCGCCTTCAGCCTGCGCCAGCTCCAGGTGGCGCTGGGCCACGCCAGCCTGGCCACCACCCAGATCTACACCGAGGTGGCCGACGAGGAGATCGCGGCCGCCATGCGCCTGCACCCGCTGGGCGGTGGGCCCGGGCGCTGACCCGGCTGGCCGTCGCCCCCGCCAGCCGGTAGGCCATCCGGTCATGGACGCCCCGCTGCGCTTCGGCACCTTCCTCGCCCCCTTCCACGCCGTGGGCCAGAACCCCACGCTGGCCCTGCACCGCGACCTCGAGCTGATCGAGCGCCTGGACGCCCTGGGCTACGACGAGGCCTGGATCGGCGAGCACCACTCCGCCGGCTGGGAGCTCATCGCCTCCCCCGAGGTCTTCATCGCGGCCGCCGCCGGCCGCACCTCACGGATCGCCCTGGGCACGGGCGTCAGCTCGCTCCCGTACCACCATCCCCTCCTGCTGGCCGACCGCATGGTGCTGCTCGACCACCTCACCCGCGGGCGCGTGAAGTTCGGCGTCGGCCCCGGCGCCCTCCCTTCCGACGCCTACATGCTCGGTATCGCCCCCGACCGCCAGCGGGAGATGATGGAGGAGTCGTTGGAGGCCATCGTGGCCCTGCTCACCTCCGACGAGCCGGTGACCCGGGAGACCGACTGGTTCACGCTCCGGGACGCCCGCCTCCAGCTCCGCCCCTACCAGCACCCCTGCTTCGAGGTCGCGGTGGCGGCCCAGCTCTCCCCCGCCGGCCCCCGTGCCGCCGGCCGTTTCGGCGCCGGCCTGCTGTCCCTCGGCGCCACCACCCTCGGCGGCTTCGACTCCCTGTCCGCCCACTGGCAGGTGGCCGAGGAGCGGGCCGCCCGGTTCGGCACCTCGATGGACCGCCGGCGATGGCGCCTGGTGGGGCCCATGCACGTGGCCGAGACCGAGGAGCAGGCCCGGCGCGAGGTCGAGCACGGCCTGGCCGACTGGGTCCGCTACTTCCGGGAGGTGGCGGCCTTGCAGCTGGCCCCGCCCACCGACGACGCACGACTGCTGGTCGACGCCATGAACGACAGTGGCTTCGCCGTCATCGGCACCCCCGACATGGCGGCGGCGCAGGTCCAGCGCCTCGTGGAGCGGTCGGGCGGCTTCGGCGCCTACCTGCTCATGGCCCACGAGTGGGCCGACCCCGCCGCCACCCTGCGCTCCTACGAGCTGTTCGCCCGCGAGGTCGTCCCCCGCTTCCAGGGCTCCACCGTGCGGGCCGCCGCCTCCCGCGACTGGGCTGCCGCCCACCGCCCCGAGTTCGTGGGCGCCGCCGGCGCCGCCGTCATGAAGGCGGTCCAGGACCACCACGCCGAGCGCCCGTCGTCGCCCGACGCCACTCCCGAGTAAATAGCTCGCCAATTTGGCGAGCTATTTACGGCTCTCCTCGCCCTTCCGTGGGCGGTTCGCGGGCGGACGCAACATGAAGCGGGCGCGGGGAGGTTCGCTATCTCGTGGTGGTGATAGGCGTGCGTGGCTCCCGCCGATGCCAAGCACCCCCCTCTGGGGGGTGTGCGGCAGTGGGGGGAGGCGGGTGGTGAAGGGCCGAACGCGTCGCGTCGGTCGCCTGGCTCAGGCGGCGGCGCGTCCCGGGAGCGGCGGGCAGTAGCCGCCCCGGTCGAGGAGGGCGAGGGCGATGAGGTGCTCGGGCTC
>JBQTJJ010000118.1:0-2455 GCA_052387235.1 Actinomycetota bacterium | reverse complement strand
AGAAAACTTCCGTCCGGGTGTCGATCCCGGCAAGAGTCGTTCGTAGACAGGGTGAGAGGCCGGTACGGTGCCGGCCGCTTCCGAGAGGAGATCCCGATGACGCAGTACCTGCTGTCCGTGCACATGGTGGAGGGCCAGGAGATGCCGTCGGACGAGGACATCCAGCAGATGTACAAGGACGTCGACGCCGTCAACGCCGAGCTCAAGGAGCGCGGCGCGTGGGTGTTCGGCGGCGGCCTCCACCCTGCCGACACCGCCACCGTGGTGCGGATCACCGACGGCGAGGTGGTGACCACCGACGGGCCGTTCGCCGAGACCAAGGAGCAGCTGGGGGGGTTCTGGATCATCACGGCCGACGACCTCGACGCCGCGCTGGCGTGGGCGGCCAAGTGCACCGAGGCGTGCCAGGGCCCGGTCGAGGTGCGGCCCTTCCAGGAGGAGCCCGAGGCCTAGGCGTGCCCCCCGGCGCCTCCCTGGTCGAGCAGACGTTCCGGAACGAGTTCGGCCGTGCCGTGGCCACCCTGGTCCGCCACTTCGGCGACATCGACGTCGCCGAGGAGGCGGTCCAGGAGGCCTTCGTCGTGGCCCTCGAGCGCTGGCCCGAGCGCGGCGTCCCCCCGAACCCCGGGGGCTGGATCGTCACCACGGCCCGCAACCGGGCCGTCGACCGGCTGCGGCGGGAGTCGTCACGGGGCGACCGGCACGGCCAGGCCGCCCTGCTCCGCCGGCGCGACGAGCCCGAGGAGGTGGGACCCGTGCAGGACGACCGCCTCCGGCTGATCTTCACCTGCTGCCACCCCGCCCTCGGGCCCGCGGCCCAGGTGGCCCTCACCCTCCGGCTCCTGGGCGGCCTGGAGACGGGCGAGATCGCCCGGGCCTTCCTGGTCCCGGAGGCCACCATGGCCCAGCGCCTGGTGCGGGCCAAGCGCAAGATCAAGGCCGCCGCCATCCCCTACCGCCTGCCCGGCGAGGCCGAGCTCCCCGACCGCCTCCGGCCGGTCCTGGCCGTGGTGTACCTGGTGTTCAACGAGGGCTACGCCGCCAGCGCCGGCGAAGGGCTGGTGCGGGCCGAGCTGTGCGCCGAGGCCATCCGCCTGGCCCGCGTGCTGGCCGAGCTGATGCCCGACGAGCCCGAGGTCTTCGGCCTCCTGGCCCTCCTGCTCCTGACCGAGGCCCGGCGGGCGGCCCGGACCACCGCCGGCGGCGACCTCGTCCTTCTCGCCGACCAGGACCGCTCCCTCTGGGACCGGGACCTGATCGCCGAGGGGCAGGCCCTGGTGGCGGCCTGCATCCGCCGCGACCAACCCGGGCCCTACCAGCTCCAGGCCGCCGTCAACGCCGTGCACACCGACGCTCGATCGGCGGCCGACACCGACTGGGGCCAGATCCTCCGGCTGTACGACCAGCTGCTGGCCGTGTCGCCCACGCCCGTCGTCGCCCTGAACCGGGCCGTCGCGGTGGCCGAGGTGCACGGCCCGGCGGCCGCCCTGGACGCCGTCGACCGGCTCGATCTGGGCGGCTACCACCTCTTCCACGCCGCCCGTGCCGACCTGCTCCGGCGCCTCGACCGCCACGGCGAGGCCGCCGGCGCCTACGACGCGGCCCTGGCCCTGGTGGGCAACGCGGCGGAGCGGCGCTTCCTCGAGGGCCGCCGCCGCTCCCTGCCGATCCGCTGATGCGAACGCTCGCGGATCGGTCCGGCTCCCGCTGCCGACATCCGTCGACGGAGTCCCGCCAAAGTCCGCCGGTTCGTCACAAATAGGTCAGGCGGAAGTCACCAGCCGGTCATGCACGAGGAACGGCAGCGAAACACCCCGCTTCTACGTTCGCCCGGCAGCAGGCGCCCGCCTGTGGGGCATCGATGACGTGGGGGCAATCATGAAGCGACTGAACCCGTTGCGGGGCCTCCTGGCCCTCCTCGCCGCACTCGTCCTGGCCACCGCCGCGTGCGGCAGCGACTCGGACGAGGGGGCGAGCTCCGACACCGCCGGCGGGTCCTCCTCCGGGGCCGACATCGTGAAGGTGGGCATCCTGCACTCCCTGAGCGGCACCATGGCGATCAGCGAGGTGGCCGTCAAGGACGCAGAGCAGCTGGCCATCGACGAGATCAACACCAAGGGCGGCGTGCTCGGCAAGAAGATCGTGCCGGTGGTGGAGGACGGGGCCTCCGACTGGCCCACCTTCGCCGAGAAGGCCGAGAAGCTGATCACCACCGACAAGGTGGCCACCGTGTTCGGCGGTTGGACCTCGGCCAGCCGCAAGGCCATGCTGCCGGTCTTCGAGGGCCTGAAGGGGCTGCTCTGGTACCCGGTCCAGTACGAGGGGCTGGAGGCGTCGCCCAACATCTTCTACACCGGCGCCACCACCAACCAGCAGATCATCCCGGCCCTCGACTACATGAAGGAGCAGGGTCTCACCAAGGTGTACCTGGTGGGCAGCGACTACGTCTTCCCCC
>JBQTJJ010000117.1:0-5140 GCA_052387235.1 Actinomycetota bacterium | reverse complement strand
ACAGATGGCCGGCGGTTCGTCGAGCGACGCCCCCGGCCCCTCCCCGCTCGCGGTCGATGACACCGTTGGTAGCTTGAGGACGACATGGGCCGCCGCATCGAAGTCGAGCTGACGAGTACGAGGGACGACGGCACCTGGACCTGGCGTGCCGCCGGCGCCAAGCAGCCCAAGGGCGTCGTGGACGCCGGCCTGCTGTACGAGGGCGCCCGGGTGGGCGACGTGGTGCGGGCCGAGGCCGACTTCGAGATCGAGGGCATCACCATCACCGCGATCCTGCCCCCCCAGAAGAAGCGGGACGAGCCCAGCCGCCTCGAGATCATCGGGCCGCCCCGTGAGCACCAGGGCGTCACGTCGTCGCTCGTGCCGAAGTCGGACCGGCCCCGCGAGCGGGGGCGGGGCCGGGATCGCGAGTGGGACGGCGGCCAGGGCGGTGGCCGGCCCGACCGCCGCCCCGGTGGCGGCCCGGGGGCCGGCGCCGGCCGGCCCGAGCGGCGGCCGGGAGCTGGCGACCAGGGCCGCGGCGGGCCGTCCCGTCCCCGTGAGGGCGGGCCCGGGCGTCCCGCCGGTCCCCGTCCCGAGCGCCGGCCCCGCCCGGAGGGCGCGGAGGACGGCCGGCGCGAGGACCGCCGGCCCAGCCGTCCCCGTGACGGCGCCCGTGCCGAGGGCCGGGGCCGCCCCACCCCGCCGCCGGCCGAGCCGGCCGCACCCAAGCCCAAGCGGCTGGCGCCGGCCAACGTCCACCGCGCCGCCGTGCTGGAGACCCTGCCTCCCGAGCAGCGGCCCATCGCCGAGCAGGTGCTCCGGGGCGGGATCCCGGCCGTGCGCCAGGCCATCGAGACCCAGAACGCCCGCTTGAAGGAGGAGGGCCAGCAGGAGGTCCACCCCGGTCCCCTGATGGCCCTGGCCGAGCAGCTCCTGCCCCAGCTGAAGGCGGCCGAGTGGCGGGACCGGGCCGAGGCCGCGGCCAAGGTCGTCGACGAGGTGTCGCTGCGGGACCTGCGGTCGGTGGTCGCTGGCGCCGACGCCGCGCGCGACGACGAGGGCCGGCTCCTGGCCGGCACCCTCCGCCAGGCCCTGGAGCGCCGCGTCACCGAGCACCGCGACAAGTGGGTCACCGACGTCGCCGGTGCCCTCGACGAGGGCCGCCTGGTGCGGGCCCTGCGCCTGTCGGCCCACCCGCCCGACCCCGCCAGCCGCTTCCCAGCCGACCTGGCCGTGCGCCTGAGCGAGGCGGCCGGCGCCGCCATGACCCCCGACGCCACCCCCGACCGCTGGGCCACGCTGCTGGACGCAGTGGCCGAGTCCCCCGTGCGCCGGACGGTCAAGCCCGTCGGCCTCCCGGCCGAACCCGGTGAGCCCCTCCTGCAGGCCGCACGCCAGGCCTCGGGCCGGGTGCCGGCGCTGGCCGCCATGCTCGGCATCGCCATGCCGCCCCCGCCCGGCCCGCCCCGCGCCGGGCGCCCGGCCCCCCGAGCCGGGCGCGCCCCCGGTCAGCCCGCGGCCCGCCGGCGCCCCCCGCCCCCGCCCGGTCGCCCCCACGCCCCCGCGTCCGAGACGCCGGAGGCACCGACCGCCGGCGCCGCCGGCGCACCCACCACGACGGCCGCGGCCGGCCCCGCGCCCGAGCCGTCCGGCCCGGGTGGCGCTGCCGTGCCCGGCTCCGACCCCGTACCCGCCGCCGAGGTGGCGCCGGCGCCGGCCGATCCGGCCGCCGGCGATGCCGCCGCCACCGACGTTCCCCCTGCGCCGGCCGATCCATCCGCCGGCGAGACCGCCACCGACGTTCCCCCTGCGCCGGCGCCGGCCGATCCATCCGCCGGCGAGACCGCCGCCACTGCCGCCACGGCGCCGGCCGATCCGGCCGACGGCGATACCGCCGCCACCGCCGGCGAGATCACCGCCACTGCCGCCACGGCGCCGGCCGGCGAGGTGGCGGCACCGGCGCCGCCCCCGGCTCCCGCCAAGACCAACGGCGACGGTGGCACCACGACGGTCGAGGCCGAGGCCGCGGCAACGGCTGCGGCCGGCGACCCTCCCGCCGCCGGGCCGCCCGAGGTCCCGGAGGAGCGGACCGGCGTCAGGGACGCTGGCGGACGATGATCGAGGCCAGGTCGGAGCGGCCCTGGTAGCGGCCGCTCGCCCGCTCCTCGTCCCAGCGGCCGGCGCAGGCGGCGCACTCGCACGAGTCGAGGCCGAGGGACGCCACGAACAGGCGGGCGACGTCGTAGGAGTGGCAGAAGGGGCACTGGAGGCGGCCGGCGGCCGGCCCCGGGCGCTCGTGCGGCGGGTGGAACCCCACACTTCGAGGGTACCCACACCGCCCCGCTCCACACGGGGATGGCGCTCGGGGAGGCCGCCCGACATTCCTGGAAGCCCTACGTTCGCCTGGCGGACGTGAGGCTTCCCGGAATGCCGGCGGTCACGCGATGACGTCCAGGATCCCGTGCTCGTGGAGGAACTCGGCCAGGCCGTCGACGAGGCAGAGGCCGGCCACGTCGGCCAGGGGCACCCAGGCCGCCTCGGCCGCGTCGGAGCCGGCCACGGGGTCGGCGGGGTCGAAGACGCGCACCCGGAAGTCCAGGATGACGAAGTGGTGCTTGGGCGTGATGCGCTCGACCCAGCCGATGAGCTCGTCGCACACGCCGTCCAGGCCGGTCTCCTCGGACAGCTCCCGCAGGACCGCCTCGGCCAGGGTCTCGCCGGCGTCGACCCGGCCGCCGGGCACGGACCACTCGCCCGCTGCCGGCCCGTGTCCCCGCCGCACCAGCAGGAGGCGCTCGCTGTCCACCACCACCGCCCCCACGCACACCTGCGGCCCAGCCGGCGTCATGGCTCCAGCCGGTGGTGCATCACGAGGAGGCGGGCCGTGAACCCGGACTCCTCGAAGAAGTTCTTGGTCTCCCGGGCGCCCGGCAGGGCGGTGGAGTCCACCCCGGTGCACCCCCGGCCGCGGAACCAGGCGAGCAGCTGGTCCATCATGGCCTCCCCGACGCCCACGGCCCGGGCCAGCTCCTCCACGAACAGCTCGTCGATCAGCCCGAGGCAGCGCCCGTCCCGCAGCGCTTCGACCCGGCCGGTGGCATAGCCGACTATGACCCCGTCGTAGGTCCCTGCCAGCACGAGGAGCGCGGGGTCGTCCACCGCCGCCGCCAGGCTCTCCTCCACCGGCTCGGGCCGGGCCTCGCGGGTCACGAACATGTCGCCGCCCCGCTCCCGGGCGCCCAGCTCGGCCCGCGCCATACGGCACAGCTCTACGAGGCGGGGGACGTCGGCGGGCGTGGCCGGCCGAGCCGCCTCCACTACGACCCCGACTGGAGCTGGGTGATCCTGCCGAGGATCGTCTTGCGGCCCCGGGTGGCGGCCTCGTAGGCCCGCACCGACTCCAGCTCCGCCGCCGACAGCCCGTCGAGGCGCTGCACCACCTGGTGGGCGGACAACGAGTCGTACCCGGGGATGGCCAGCGCCGCCGGGTCGGGCGTGCGCTTCCCTGCCGGCCGGGGCCGGGACGCCCCGTCGGCGCCGGCCGGCGCCGGGCCGGGTCCGGCCGGCGAGGCGCCGGCCGGCGGCGAAGGCGGCCCCGTGGCCGGCCCGGGCCTTTGGGCCGGATCGGGCACCAGGCCCAGCCTGGCCAGGCGCTCGCTGGCCTGCCGGAGGAGCTTGCCCGCCTCCCGCTGCCCCTGGTGCACCGCGAACTGCCCCACGATGCGGGCCATGCCCATCTGCCCGCCGGCGCCCTCGCGCCCCTTGGCGATCAGCCCGGGCAGCTCCTCCCTGGCCGTGAGCACCAGCCCGAGGGGGGCGTACACCAGCAGCTCCACCGCCCGCTCGAGCGGGGTGCGGTCGCCCGATCCCGACCCGGCCGCGGCGCCAGCCGTCACACGCAGTCCCGGCACAGCAGCCGGGCCCGGTCCGCCAGCTGGCTCGGGTGCTTGACGAGAAAGCACGACTGGCAGACGAACTCGTCGGGCTGCTTCGGGAGGACCTTGGTGGTGGTCTCCGCCCGGTCCTCCTGGTCGGTCGCCTCGTCGGCGTCCTCGTCGTCGGCGACGACCAGCTTCTCCTTCAGGATCACGTCGAGGCTGGCCTCCACGTCGTCCTCGTCGGCTTCGTCGTCGTCCTCGTCCTCCTCGTCGTCGTCGGTGGAGACGGCGGGGGTCGCCACCGGCACGACCTCGGCGATGTCGTCGTCGACGACGTCGATGTCGTCGTCGTCCTCCAACAGGTCGTCCTCGGGGAGGTCCTCGAGGTCGGGCTCGTCGAGGTCGTCGGGTTCCGCGACATCCCCGTCGATGAGCTCCTCGTCGACGTCTTCTTCAGCCATGACATCCTCTGCGCAGCGGGTTCGGGCGGGCGGAACCCTACACCTGCGCCGCGGGGAGGCGGCAAGCATGCTGGAGGACCAGGAAGCCGTTGGGGCCATCCGGTGGCTCGATCGTGCGGGATCGCGGCGACGAGTTATCGGGATGTTCTCTACTTGGCTTCCTGGTACCCCCGCATGCCCGATGACCACCCCCTCCGACCCCCGCGAGGGGTTCGGAGGCCCACGACCTGGCGTCTGGGGCGTCTAGGGACGGCGCTAGTCTGACACGCGCCGGGTTCCCGTCAAGGGCCCTGTGACCTGCGGGTTCGCGCGTCAGGCCAGGTCAGAGGGGTTGCTCCGGCCACCAAACTTTTTCCCGGTTCTCAGAACCGCCGGCGCAGGGCCACCACGTTGGCCACGTAGCGCCGGCTGGCGGGCAGCGGCCCCACCCGGCGCAGCGAGGCCAGGCCCTGGTAGTAGGCGGCCAGGGAGCGCTCCACGTCGCCCTGGTTCTGGCCCAGCAGGTACGACAGGAACCGGGCCGACATCCGGATGTTGTGCTCGGGGCGGCGAGGGTCGAGGCTGGCCCTGAGGAGCACCTCGTTGACGAAGGCCACCGTCGCGGGCATGAGCTGGCCGATGCCGAGGGCCTTGGCCGACGACACCTTCGAGTTCTGCCAGCCCGACTCCTGCCACGCCATGGCCTTCAGCAGGTCGGCCGGCACGCCGAACTCGCGGGCGGCGGCGTCGAACACCGGGACCAGGGCCAGGCGCTGGGGCGAGGACCGCAGGCCGTCGGGCAGCTGCCGGGACGGGACCGGTGCCGGGGCCCTGGCCGGC
>JBQTJJ010000116.1:0-20475 GCA_052387235.1 Actinomycetota bacterium | reverse complement strand
CTCCCCTGGAGGAAGACGATGACGGCCCACGCCAGCCATGAGCCGAGCAGCGTGGCCATGACCCGGCCCCGCAGGACGTACCACGCCACGGCCGCGGTGACGGCCCCTCCGATGGCGCCGAAGCCGAGGCTGATGGTGGTGAGCGAGACCAGGCGGGCCAGGGACCGGGGCTGGACCACCACCAGGACCAGCGCCGCCACGACGAACCCCGGCACCACCAGGGCCCAGGCCACTCGCCGGCGGGCGGAGCGGGGTGGGGCGGCGGCGCCGGCAGCCACGGCCGCGGGCCACGCCACGGCCAGCGCGGTGAGGGCCCAGCCCGGCCGGCGGACCCGCACGGTGCCGTTGCCCAACCGCAGGTAGCAGCGCTCGCCCAGGGGCCACCACGTGCGCTCCTCGTAGCCGGTGGCGCCGGGGATGCCGTGGTCGGCCTTGCAGAAGCCCTCGCGGCGGCGGTCGTTGACCTCGATGGTCACCAGGAGGGCCAGCACGCCGACCAACACGAGCACGAACCCGGCCGCGGCGGGGGCGGCGAGGCGCCGGACCGCTTCGCCACGCCATCCGGGATCGCCGAGCGCTGGCACGCCGGCGAGTCTGGCGCACCTCGGGACCGGGGCGTTCGCGCCGGCCGGCCCGTGGCCGGATTGGCGTTGCTGCGGCGTTGCTGCGGCGTTGTCCGACCCGGTGGGCCATTGGATCCCTGGTCCCCCCGGGGGGCCCGTGGAAATGGCCCTCAACCCGTACGGGCCGGCACCGAAACCTTGCCCAAGGCAACAGATCTTCGGAAAGGGATCAATCCATGGGCAACGTCAGAAGGGTCCGGCTCGTGCTGTGCCTGGGGTCATTGTCGGGTCTGTTGTGGGCGGGGACCTTCGCCACCTTCACTGACTCGGGCACGGCCGACTCCACCTTCACCGCCGGCTCGGTGGACCTCCTGCTCAGCGGCGAGACGGACGACGCGTATGCCTTCACGTCGATCGAGATGGCGAACATGAAGCCGGGCGACGTGAAGTACGCACCCCTGACTGTCGCCAACAACGGCACCCTCGGGTTCAGCTACACGATGTCGACCTCGGCCACCAACGCCGACTCCAAGGCCCTGCGCGACCAGCTCACCCTGGGCGTGAGGAAGGTCGCCAACACCGCGGCGTGCGATTCGGCCGGCGTGGGGTACGCGGCCTCGCTCGACACCATGACGGCGTCGGGCGCCCTGAGCGCCGGCGCCATCGCCAGCCGGACACTGACGGCCGGCACCAGCGAGGTGGCCTGCTTCAGGATCGAGCTTCCCAGCACCGCCGGCGACTCGTTCCAGGGAGCCACCACCACCGCCACCTTCACCTTCTCCGCCACCCAGTCCTAGTCCCACCCCCGGTCCCCGCCGCCGTCCATCAGCGGCGGCGGGGCTGCGGGGGGAGGGGGACCGCAGGAGCCCGGCATGTACACCCGCGAAGATGACGAGATCCTCCCCGCCCGCCGGCGGGGCGTCGGTCGTCCTGGGGCCGGGACCAGGCCGGCGCCGCCTCCCGCCGCGGACCGCCCGGCACCGCGGCGGCGCTCCCGCTCCCTCGTGGTCGAGGTCGCCCTCACTCTCGGGGCGCTGCTCGGCGTGGTGGTGACGGGCGTGACCGTCCTGGCCGTCCAGACCGGCCTGCGCCCCCTGGTGGTGCGCTCGGGCTCCATGGAGCCCACCATTGCCACCGGCTCCATGGTGCTGGTGCGCCGGATCGATGCGGCCGACATCCGGCCGGGGCAGGTGGTGGCGGTGGAGCGTCCCGACCGCACCAGGGTGACCCACCGGGTCGTGTCGCTGGAGCACCACGGCGAGACGGTCGAGCTCACCATGAAAGGCGACGCCAACGAGGATCCCGACGCCGCGCCGGTGACCGTCCGCCACGCCGACCTCCTCGTGCACCAGGTGCCGGAGCTGGGCCGGATGGCGGGGGAGCTGGCCACACCCCGCGGCGGATTCCTGATCGGCTGCCTGGTCACGGCGGTGGCCATGAAGGTCCTGCGGCGCCGGCCCCGGCCGGTGCCGCTGCCCGTCCATGCGTGACCGCCGGCCGGCGGGCCCTGGCCGGCGCCGGCGCCGGCGGCTGGTGGCGATGCTCGCGGCCGTGGTGATGACCGGCGTCTCCGTCGTCCCCGCCAGGTGGGCCCTGGCGTCGTTCCTCGACCCGGCCACGGCCACCTCCACCATGTCGACGGACACCCTGGCGGCGCCGTCGAACCTCACGTCCGGGCTGTGCCTGCTCGGGTCGGTGACCCTGAGCTGGACCGCCAGCCCGAGCACGTGGGCCGACGGCTACGAGGTCAGGTGGGGGACCACGTCCGGCGGCCCCTACACGACCGGGTCCACCACCACCGCCCTCCTCACCACGACGGTCACCGGCCTGTCGATCCTCACCACGTACTACTTCGTGGTGCGGGCCTACGACGGCGCCTGGCGCAGTCCGGACGCCCCGCAGCTGGCGGTGCCGTGCTGAGCGGCTGAGGATTGACCGCCGGCGCGGGCGACGGCTTGACTGGCCGGGCCATGGACGCGCCGGGCCCTGACCAGCCCGACCACTGGGAGACCCACGCCGGCTGGTGGCAGGAGGGCTTCACCGCCGGCGCCGACGCCGAGTACGAGGAGCAGATCCTCCCGCTGGCGGCGGCCCACCTGGCCGGCGCCGCCCGGGTGCTCGACGTCGGCACGGGCGAGGGCCAGGTCGCCCGCCTGGCCGCGGCGCGGGGCGCCGGCGTGGTGGGCGTCGACCCCACCTGGGCCCAGCTGGAGGCGGCCCGGGAGCGGGGCGGGGGTCCGGCCTACGCCCGGGCCGGGGCCGCCGCCCTGCCCTTCCCGGCCGGCGCCTTCGACACGGTCGTGGCCTGCCTCGTCTTCGAGCACATCGACGAGCCCGACCTGGCCATCGCCGAGGTGGCCCGGGTGCTGGCGCCGGGCGGCCGGTTCCTGTTCTTCCTCAACCACCCGCTGCTCCAGACGCCCGGGAGCGGCTGGATCGACGACCACATCCTCGAGGAGCAGTACTGGCGCATCGGGCCCTACCTGGTGGAGGACACGGCCCTGGAGGAGGTGGAGAAGGACGTGTTCATCCCTTTCATCCACCGCCCCCTGTCCCGCTACGTGAACGCCATGGCCGGCGTGGGCCTGGTGGTGACGCGGATGGAGGAGCCGGCGCCGCCGCCCGGCTTCCTGGCCCGCGCCGCCGAGTACGCCGACGCCGCCACCATCCCCCGCCTCTTGTTCCTCCGGGCCGAGAAGCTGCGGCCCTGACCGGCTGGCTCAGGCCGCGGCCGCGCTGGCCGGGCCGGGGGCGGCCGCCCGCCGGCGGACCGCCACCACCTCCGCCGTGCGGAAGCTGGCGACCCGGGTGCTCCAGCTGTCGACCGTGGTCCTCCCCTCGCCCAGGGCGAAGAACGACGTCAGCTGCCCGTCTGGTGTGTAGGCGTCGGCGCCGTCGACGATCTCGGTGGTGCCGCCCTTGAGCCGTACCTCGAAGCTGGCCATGGGGGGACGGTACGGGCACAGCCTTGTGCACAGGAAGAGGGGATCGCTGTGGATTTCAGACCCGGTCGTCCCCAGGGACGTCAGCAGGCACGGTCGACGCCGAGCGCGGCCCGGATCTGCCCGGCCACGTGACCGGGCCGCCCCAACACGTCGGACCAGGTGAAGCGCAGCACGGTCCAGCCCGCGAGGACCACGACGTTCTGCCGCCGGCGGTCGGAGCAGAACGCCTCCAGGCCCGAGTGGGGCTCGTAGCCGTCGACCTCCACGGCCAGCCGGGCCCCGGGCCAGGCGTAGTCCAGCCGGCAGCGGGTCCCGGGCAGCCGGTACTCGCGCGCCGGGAGGGGGAGGCCGTGGCGCAGCACGACGCGGTCCATGGCCAGCTCCAGGTCGCTCGGCCGCCGGCCCGTTCCTCTGAGACGCGTGCTCAGGCACTCCCGCAGCAGGGCCACACCCCTGAGCCCCCGCCGCGCCTGGCGGTCGAGCTCGGCCGCCACGGCCGCGACGGTGCACAGGCCCGACGCCACGCCACGGTCGAGGGCGGCGCCCACCAGCGCCTCGTCCCCGAGGCCCGCCAGGTCGAGCACGGTGCGCAGCGGGTCGGTGCACGGGACACCCCGGCGGGTCACCGGCCGCCCGCCGCCGGTCGGCCGGCGGTGGACGATCACCCCGGGCCCGGGCGGGCGCTGCGGCCCGGTGAGCTCCAGCCACATCGTGTCGGCCAGGCCCCACAACCACGCCGCCCCCCGGTGCGACGCCAGTGCCCGCGGCCCTCCGGCCAGAACGGCGGCGTGCAGGGCCTGGAGGTCGGAGATCGGCGCCCCCGCCACCCGGTACACGCCGCGGTACACCCGCACCCACGCCCCGGAGCGGACCCCGCCCTCCACCACCTTGGCGCTGACGCCCGCGCCGGCGGCCTGGCCGCGGGTGAACAGGGCGTGCTGGCGGGCGGCCAGGCGGTACAGCGGTTCTCTGCTCACTTTGCGCCCTCCCGGGGCGTTTTCTGCCCGCGGAACGGATGCCGGCGGGAGGGAAGGCAGGTGGCGCCGATCATGGCGCGCCCCTGTGACAGACGGCGGCGACCGGCCCGCCGTCGCCTACCCGATGCGACGGGCCACGAGCGGCCGGACCTCGGCGATGCGCTCGTAGTCGCCGTCGACGTGGACAACGCCGAGCCCGTGATGCAGCGCGGTCTCCGCGATGAGCAGGTCCGGGATCGGCGTGCGGTGCCACATCCCGTGGTGATGGGCCAGGTCACGTTGCAGCCGGAGGGCCCGTTCCAGGAGGTCGCCCGGGCAGTCCACGACCCCGAAGCTGTGGTGCAGCTGTCGTTTGAGCTCGTCGTAGTCGACAGCGGACCGGGCCGAGTAGAGCTGCTCCAACTCGCTGACGGGGCAGACGTGCAGCGATCCGGCGAGCTCGGTCAGCGCCGCGCCGACGCGCGGATTCGTGGCGCGGGCTGCGGCGCTCTTGTCGAGCACCCAGCCCGTCACCGCCACATCTCGTCCGATGCCATCACGTCGAGGTCGGCGCGCTCGGCCAGTCGCTCGAGCCACAGGCGCTGGGCAGCAGCCCGTTCGTCCCGCTCACCCTCGACCTGACGGACAGCCCGTCGGAGGGCCTCCTCGACCGTGGCCCGAGTCGTCCTCGCCCCGAGCGCCTTCTTCGCCCGCGCCAGGAGCTCCTCGTCCAACTCGATCGTCGTCCGCTTCACTATGTACATAGTAGGCGACTCGTGTGTACATACTTGCCGGTCAGCCCAGCCAGGCCGGAGGCGGGTTGTACCCCTCGCCGTACCCGCCGGTGGGCTCCAGGTCCTCCTCGGCCACGGTGGCCGTCCGGTACTCGGCGCCCGGGTCGTCGTGGAGGGCGACGTCGTAGCCCCAGGTGAGGTCGTCGTGCAGCACCTCGCCGACGATGTTGCCCACCCGGCCGGCCACGACGTCGGTGTGGGGCCGGTCCGCGACGCGGACCTCCTGGTCGTAGCCGAAGGCCGGCGCCGGCGCCTGCCACGCGCCGAGGAAGTGGCCCGGGAGGCGGGCCTCCAGCTCGTCGAGGCCGGGGGGTCTGGGGCCGTCGAGGAACGGACCCGGCTCGGTCCAGAACCGGGCCCGGAACAGGTCGCGCTGGACGGGTCCGACCACCTGGCGGTCGTCGTCGAGGAGCACGGCGTAGTGCCACTCGCCGTCGTCGCCCCGGGCCTTGCCGATGACGGTCCCGATCGGGCCGTCCAGCCCCGGCGACACCGAGGAGAAGTGCACCACGTTGAAAAAGGGAAGGCCGTCGGTCTCGTCGGGGTACTCGATGCCGGAGGTGGTGCCGTCGGCGTGGACGACGGTGGCCTCGCCGGTCTGCTTGACCCGCAGCGTCACGGGCGATCGGTCCTCCGGGGGCGGGGGCTCGAAGCGACCGGTGCTCTCCAGGTCCTCCTCCTTGATGGCGTACACCTTCCTGCGGCGCCGCGGCAGCAGGACCGCATAGGAGTAGACCCGCCTGGAGTCACTGGATACGCCGCAGATGGTCCCTATGAGGCCCGCCACGTCGTTGGTCTCGGTGCGTTCGTTGTGAACGACGCGGACGATCTCCCTCGAACGGAAGCTACCGAGTTTGCGGCGGGGCATCAGTGGCTGATCCTTCCACGCAGGTCGACGTTGATGTGAGATCCATCCTTTTGTTGAACGTCCCACTCGAAGGGGTCGCCCGGGGTGATGGACCGGCCCTTCCTCCAGATGTTGCCCTTCGCGTCGCGGTAGCCGCGACGATCGTGGTCCCAGTGGAGCGGCTCGGTTGGGTGCCACGTCTTGTCCGGTACGAAGGCGTACTCCGCGTCATCTCCGTGGGGAAGGCGGGCCTTGTCGAGGCGCTGGTCCGTGGTGGGCGCCGGCGGCGGCGGCGGCCCGGCGCCTCCCTTCCGCTTGCCGCGGGCCATGCGGACGAGGCCGCCGGGACCCACCACGACCCGGAGGGCCGCGTCGTCGTCCCACGCCAGCGCCGGCCCGCACTGCAGGGCGGCGGAGGCGAAGAGCGGCTCGCCGAGCGGGGCGTCCCGCCCGCCCGGCTCGCCCCGGCGGGCCTGGACGGGCACCCCCACCGAGGCGCACCTGCCCGGCACCGACACCGGCAGGGACGGATCTCCCGAGGCGTCCCGGCTCCAGCCCTCCTCGAGGTGCGTGGCCCGCCGGCGCAGGTCGGCGGCGCCGCGCTCCATCCAGTCCTCGAGCTGGCCCAGGGCCCGTGACCCGGCAGTGGGCAGGCGGGCCTGCGCGGCGGCGGCCTCCATCCGCCGGCGCAGCCACCCCGCCTCCTCGGCGGCCCGCAGGAGCACCACCGCCAGTCGGCGCAGCTCCCCGGGGTCGGCTCCGACCATTCGCACGCCGATCGTTCTAGCATCTCATGTACTTTCGTTCAACAGCGTCCGCCTCACCTGGAAAGCAGGACGCCGCGGGCCTGCAACACCGAAGGCCGTGCCGGCAGGAGGAACTCGAGCAACACCCCGGCGTGGCGTGACCCGATCCTTTCGGCGAGGGCGCGGTACAGCGAACTGAGCGCGGCGCGGTCACTGGCGGTGACCACGCCCGAGCGCATGAGGAGTTCGCCAGGTACATACTCCCGCCACGGCCGCGAGGGCAGTAGCTGGTCGAGGATCGCTGCGGCCTCCGCGCCGATGTGCATGCCCAGGGCCTCGATGGCCGCGGTGCGATCCTCGGCGGTGGGCATGGCGATGGTCAGCCGGCCCGGGCTACGGCCACCGCCAGCGCCGCACCGCTCATCTGCAGCCCGACCAGGCCGAGGAACAGAGTCCGCAGGCTGGAACGGGCGTCGAGCGACGCCCGAGCCTGGCCCGCCTCGGTGCGTGCTGCCAGTGACGAAAGACCCTTGTCCATCCTGGCCTCCAGTGAGGAAAGACCCGTTTCCATCCGGGCCTCCAGCGTGGACATGCCCGTGTCCATCCGGGCCTCCAGTGAGGAAAGACCCGTGTCCATCCGGGCCTCCAGCGTGGCCAGACGCGTGTCCATCCGGGCCTCGACCCGCGCTTCGTGAGCCGCCATCTCTGCCCGGATCACCTGAGCCAACTGGTCGAGGTCGCGCTTGGTGGCGACATCAGCCCATCCGGTCGGCGGCAGGTACCCCATCAGCGTCTCGACGTCATCCTCGCCCAGCAACTCCTGGAGGTGACTGTACAAGCGGTGCCGTGCACCTTCCTCGATGACCATGTCCACTTCCAAACCCCGAGATGGCAACAGGTTCAGGGAGTCGTCCACCCGCCTCCCGAGGGCCATTCCAGGGTAGCGAACGTACGTTCGGAGGTCAAGTCTGACGAGCGGCGCTCCCGGAGCGAGCACCGAACTGGCCGGCTCGGCCCACCTTCGCAGGTCGTCCAGCTGCGCCAGTGCTGCGTCGGTGCCCCGCTCCCGGTACCGCAGCTGGGTGCCGGCGCCGGCCGTGCCGCGCGCCTGTGACAATGGCACCCACCGATGGCCGAGTACCTCATCATCACCGGGCTGTCCGGCGCCGGCCGCAGCACCGCCGCCGCCACCCTGGAGGACCTGGGGTGGCTGGTGATCGACAACCTACCGCCGTCGCTGATCCCGCAGGTGAGCCAGCTGGCGCTCACGCCGGGGTCGGAGACGGAGAAGGTGGCGCTGGTGAGCGGGCGCAGCGGGCCGGCGGTGGTGGAGGAGCTGACGGCCGCCATCGACCAGCTGCGGGAGTCGGCCGGCGGCCAGGTGCGGGTGCTCTTCCTCGACGCTGCCGACGACGTGCTGGTGCGGCGGTTCGAGGGCACCCGCCGGCGCCATCCGTTCGGGGCCGACTCGGTGACGGAGGGCATCGCCCGGGAGCGGGAGGCACTGGAGCTGATCCGGGCCCAGGCCGACGTGCGGGTCGACACGTCCGAGCTGAACGTCCACCAGCTGCGGGAGCGGCTGGTGGACATGTTCGAGCCCGACCCCATGGGCGGCATGCGGACCTCGGTGGTGTCGTTCGGCTACCAGCACGGCATCCCGCTCGACGTGGACCTGGTGTTCGACTGCCGGTTCCTGCCCAACCCCCACTGGGTCGACGAGCTGCGCCCCCTCACCGGCCTGGACGAGCCGGTGCAGGAGTACGTGATGGCCCAGCCCACCACCAAGGAGTTCCTGGCCCGCCTGGACGACCTGTTCACGCTGGTGCTGCCCGGCTACGTGAAGGAGGGCAAGACCTACCTCTCGGTGGCGGTGGGGTGCACCGGCGGCCGCCACCGGTCGGTGGTGCTGGCCGAGGAGGTGGCCCGGTCCATGGCGGCGCACGGCTTCAAGCCGGTGGTGAACCACCGGGACCTGCGCCGGTGACGGCCCCCGCCGGCCCCCGCGTCGTGGCCCTCGGCGGTGGCCACGGGCTGGCCGCCAGCATCACGGCGGTACGGCGGTACGCCGGCCACGTCACCGCCATCGTGAGCGTGGCCGACGACGGCGGGTCGAGCGGGCGCCTCCGGGAGGCCCTCGGCATCTCGCCGCCGGGCGACATCCGCCGCTGCCTGGTCGCCATGGGCGACCCCGGCTCGCTGTGGGCCCGGGCCTTCGAGCACCGCTTCGAGGCCGGCGAGCTGGAGGGCCACTCCCTCGGCAACGTCGTCATCGCCGGCCTGGCCGCCACCGCCGGCGACTTCCTGGCCGCCCTGGACGAGGCGGCCCGCCTGGTGGGGGTGGGCGAGGGGGGCCGGGTGCTGCCGGCCACAGCCACCCCGGTGGTGCTGGAGGCGGAGGGCGAGAGCGGCACCGTGCGGGGCCAGCTGGCGGTGGCCACCGGCACCACCGCCGGCCGCATCAAGCGGGTCTCCATCGTGCCGCCCGACGCCGAGCCCCCGCCCGCCGCCCTGGAAGCCATCGAGGCCGCCGACCAGATCGTCGTCGGCCCCGGGTCCCTGTTCACCAGCGTGCTGGCGGCGTGCGCGGCTCCGGCGCTCAAGGCGGCCCTGGGGGCCACCGGGGCCCGCCGGGTCTACGTCTGCAACCTCCACCCGCAGGTGCCGGAGACGGCGGGCTACGGCGCCGCCAACCACGTGGAGGCGGTGCTCGAGCACGGCGTGGCCGTGGACGAGGTGCTCTGCGACGCCGGCTTCCACCCCGATCGACGCACCGCCGTCGCCGTTCCCGTGCACGTCGCCGGCCTGGCCCGGGCCGACGGGCGGGGTCACGATCCGGCCAAACTGGCGGCCGCCCTCGCTGACCTGCTGGGATAGGGTTCGCCACGCGAACTGAGACCCCAACGGGAGGCAGATACATGACGGTGCGAGTCGGCATCAATGGCTTCGGGCGCATCGGGCGCAACTTCTTCCGGGCGGCCCGGGCTGCCGGCGCCGACCTCGAAGTCGTGGGCGTCAACGACCTGGTGCCGCCGGCCACCAACGCCCACCTCCTGAAGTACGACTCCACCCACCGCCGGTTGGACGCCGAGGTGGTCTCGGGCGAGAGCTCCATCACCGTGGACGGCAAGGAGATCAGGGTCTTCGCCGAGCGCGACCCCGCCAACCTTCCCTGGGGCGACCTGGGCGTCGACGTGGTGGTCGAGTCCACAGGCTTCTTCACCGACGGCGAGAAGGCGAGCGCCCACATCAAGGGCGGCGCCCCCCGCGTCGTGATCTCGGCCCCCGCCACCAACGTGGACGGCACCTTCTGCGTCGGCGTGAACGACGACACCTTCGATCCGGCGCAGCACACCGTCGTCTCCAACGCCTCCTGCACCACCAACTGCTTCGTCCCGATGGTCAAGGTCCTCGACGATGCATTCGGCATCGAAAAGGGCCTGATGACCACGGTCCACGCCTACACGAACGACCAGAACCTCCTCGACCTGGCCCACAAGGACCTGCGCCGGGCCCGTGCGTCGGCCGTGAACATCACCCCCTCGTCCACCGGCGCGGCCCGGGCCACCGGCCTGGTCCTCCAGGCCATGCAGGGCAAGCTCGACGGCACCGCTCTCCGGGTGCCGGTGCAGGACGGCTCGGTCACCGACCTGGTGGCCATCCTCGGCCGCGAGGTCACGGTGGACGAGGTCAACTCGGCGTTCGAGAAGGCGGCGGCCGACGGCCCGCTCTCCAAGGTGCTCGTCTACACCGAGGACCCCATCGTGTCGTCCGACATCGTGGGCTCGCCGGCCAGCTGCACCTTCGACTCCGGTCTCACCATGGCCATGGGCAGCATGGTGAAGGTGCTGGGCTGGTACGACAACGAGTGGGGCTACTCCAACCGCCTGGTGGACCTGGCCCTCATCGTCGGCGCCGCCAACCAGAAGTAGTGCAGCTCCCCCAGCTGGAGGACCTCCCGGATCCTTCGGGCAGGCGGGTCCTTGTCCGCGCCGACTTCAACGTCCCCATCACCGACGGCAGGATCGACGACGACCTGCGCATCCGCGCCGCCCTGCCCACCATCCAGTGGCTGCAGGAGCACGGTGCCACCGTCACCGCCTGCACCCACCTGGGCCGCCCCAAGGGCACGCCCGACCCGAGGTACACGGTGGCGCCGGTGCGCGAGCGGCTGGCCGAGCTGGCGCCGGGCGTGGAGCTGCTGGAGAACCTCCGCTACGACGCCGGCGAGGAGGGCAACGACCCCGCCTTCGTCGACAAGCTGGTGGAGGGCCAGGACCTGTACGTGTGCGACGCCTTCGGCGCCGCCCACCGGGCCCACGCCTCCATCGTGGGCCCGCCCGCCCGGCTCCCCAGCGCCGCGGGCCGGCTCCTGGCCCGTGAGGTCGAGGTGCTGGGCGGCCTGCTGGAGGACCCCAAGCGGCCGTTCGTGGCGGTCCTGGGCGGCTCCAAGGTGAGCGACAAGCTCAAGGTGATAGAGGCCCTGCTCGAGTCGGTGGACACCCTGCTCATCGGCGGCGGGATGTGCTTCACCTTCTTCAAGGCCATGGGCCACGAGGTGGGCGACTCGCTGCTGGAGGCCGACCAGGTCGAGAACTGCAAGGCCCTGCTGGCGTCGGGCCGCAACATCGTCATCCCCTCCGACGTGGTGGCCCTCGGGCCCGGCGGCGAGATCGGCAGGCCCGGCGCCGGCGGCGAGGTCCGGACCTTCGGCCAGGACGTGCCGGCCGGCTGGAAGGGCCTCGACATCGGACCCGGGTCGGCCGCCGCCTTCGCCGACGAGGTCGCCTCGGCCGGCACCGTGCTGTGGAACGGGCCCATGGGCGTGTTCGAGGATCCCCGCTTCGCGGCCGGCACCCGGGCCGTGGCCGAGGCCATGGCCGAGGCCTCCGGGTTCACGGTCGTGGGCGGTGGCGACAGCGCCAGCGCAATGGCGTCGTTCGGCCTGGCCGACCGCATCGACCACGTCTCCACCGGGGGCGGCGCGTCGCTCGAGCTCATCGAGCTCGGCGACCTGCCCGGCCTGCGGGCCCTGCGCGAGGCGGCCGCCCGTGGCTGACCGCAAGCCCCTCATCAGCGGCAACTGGAAGATGCACCACACCCACCTGGAGGCCATCCAGGTGGTGCAGAAGCTCTCCTACGCCCTGCGGGACGAGGACTACGACGCCGTCGACGTGTCGGTGCACCCCACCTTCCTGTCCCTGCGCTCGGTCCAGACGGTGATCATGAGCGACAAGATGTCCATCGTCCTCGGGGCCCAGAACTGCCACTGGGAGGACAAGGGCGCCTTCACCGGCGAGGTCAGCGCCTCCATGCTGGCCAAGCTCGACGTCGGGTACGTGATCGTGGGCCATTCCGAGCGCCGGGAGCTGTTCGGCGAGACCGACGACACGGTGAACAAGAAGGCGAAGGCGGTGTTCGCCAACCAGATGACCCCGATCATGTGCGTGGGCGAGACGCTGGACGAGCGCGAAGCAGGCGGGGCCGAGTCGAAGGTCGACGGCCAGGTCCGGGCCGGATTGGCCGGGATCCCGGCCGAGCAGGTCGAGGCAATGGTGATCGCCTACGAGCCCATATGGGCGATCGGCACCGGAAAGACGGCCACGGCCGACGACGCCCAGGCCATGTGCGCGGTCATCCGCCAGGCCGTCGGAGAGGTGTCGGGCGAGACCGCTGCCGCCCGTATACGCATCCAGTACGGGGGCTCGGTGAAGCCCTCGAACACCGCCGAGCTGATGGCACAGCCCGACATCGACGGCGCCCTGGTGGGCGGTGCGAGCCTCGACCCGGACGATTTCAGCCGGATCGTGCGCTATCGCACCGCGCCCTAATAGACCCCCGAACGTCTGTTAGCCTGATACCCCGTGCTGACCGCCGTCATCGTCGTCGTCCACGTCGTCGTCTCCCTCCTCCTGGTGCTGCTGATCCTGCTGCACAGCGGGCGGGGAGGCGGCCTGTCGGACATGTTCGGAGGCGGCATGGGGAGTGCAGCGGCGGGGTCCACCGTCGTCGAGCGCAACCTCGACCGCATCACCGTCTCCACCGCGGTCGTGTTCGCCTTCACGACGACCATCCTCGCCATACGCCTTCAGTAACCCAGGGGGGGCTACATCAGCAGTTGGTCCCATTCGGGACCACACAAGGAGGTCCCACGGTGTTTCGAGGCAGGCGCTCCCAGATCCTTTTCGCCGTCCTCCTCAGCGTCTCGCTGGGTGCGGCGGCATGCGGGGGTGACGACGAGGACTCATCCGGCACCACCGGTGCGACGACCGAGGTGAAGGAGGGCGGCACGATCGCGTACGCCTCCGAGCAGGAGTCCCCCGGCTTCAACAACCTCACCACCAAGGACAACCAGCTCGAGCTGCGCCACCTCATCGGTCGCATCTGGCCCGAGGCGTACCAGGCCCAGCCCGACTTCAGCGTCGAGCCCACCGAGCTGCTGGCGGGACCGGCCGAGGTCGTGAGCGAGGACCCGTTCACGGTCGAGTGGAAGATCCACGAGGACGCGGTGTGGGACGACGGCACCCCGTTCAGCGCCGACGATTTCGAATGGAACTACCAGAGCTGCAACGGCAAGGTCGACCCGGGCGAGCCCACCACCAAGGACGAGGAGAGCGGCGAGGAGATCACCGCCCTCGACTGCGCCAGCACCTCCGGCTTCGACAAGGTCACCGAGTTCGAGAAGGTTGACTCCAAGACGGTGCGGATGACGTTCTCCGAGCCCTACGTGGAATACGAGGGGCTGTTCGGCGACCCGATCCCGCCCGCCCACATCGGCAAGGCCCGTGAGGGCGGCTGGAACACCGGGTTCGACGCCGACCCGGGCGCGTCGGCCGGGCCCTACAAGCTGAAGGACTACGTGAAGGGCGACCACTACACGCTGGTCCGCAACGACAAGTACTGGGGTGAGCGGCCCAAGCTCGACACCATCGTCTACCGGATGATCCCGGACCCGGCCTCGCATCCCGACACCCTGGCCAACGACGAGGTCCAGGTGATCTACCCGCAGCCGCAGGTGGACCTGGTGCAGAAGATCGAGGCCATCCCCGGGGTCAAGAGCGAGGTGAACTTCGGGCCCACCTGGGAGCACCTCGACTTCAACTTCGAGAACGAGCTCCTGGCCGTGAAGGAGGTCCGCCAGGCCGTGGCGTGGGGCATCGACCGCGACCGCTACGTAGAGACGCTCATGAAGCCGTTCTCGGCCAAGGCCAGCCGCCTCGACAACCGGCTCTACATGTCGAACCAGCCCGAGTACGAGGCCCACGGCCAGGACTACGCCACCCGCCAGCCGGCCAAGGCCACGGCCGCGCTGGAGAAGGCCGGCTTCACCAAGGGGAGCGACGGCATCTACGCCAAGGGCGGCAAGAAGCTCTCGTTCCGCCTCCGGGTGAAGACCCCCAACCCGCTGCGGGAGCAGCTGGAGCAGCTCATCCAGGCCGACCTCAAGGGTGTGGGCATCGACATCAGGATCGACAACTTCGCCGAGCCCGACAGCATCGGCAGCGTGGGCTCCAAGGGCGACTTCGACCTGTTCATCTTCGCCTGGGTGGGGACCCCGTTCGAGGTGAGCGCCGCCAAGCAGGAGTACGACTCCACCAGCGAGTCGAACTTCGGCAAGTACAAGAACACCGCGGTGGACGCGGCCATCGCCAAGGCAGCCACGATCCTCGACCCCGAGGAGCAGGCCGAGGCGCTGAACAAGATCGACGAGATGCTCTGGGAGGACCTGCCCAACATCCCGCTCTTCCAGAAGCCCGCCGGCCTCCTGGCGTACTCAGGCAAGTACGCCAACATCGAGGACAACACCACATCCGAGGGATTCTTCTTCAACGCCTCGCGCTGGGGTCTCACCGCCACCACCCAGTAGGAAGGAAGGGCCGCAAGGCATGACGGGCCGGCGCCGCCCGAGGCGCCGGGCCGTCCTACCGGCCAACGGAAGTGCTCGCCTTCACGCTCCGCCGACTGGCCATCTCGGTCCCGGTCATCATCGCCGCGAGCTTCATCGTGTTCATGCTCGTGGTCACGGCCGGCGGCGATCCCACCGCCAACCTGCGCCTCAACCCCGGCGTGTCGGAAGCCACGATCCAGGCCCGCCGGGCCGCGCTGCATCTCGACGAGCCGGTCCTGGTGCGGTACGGCATCTGGGTCAAGGGCATCGTCCGGGGCGACATGGGGCGTTCCAACGGTAACGAGGAGGTGCGGCCGCTCCTGTTCCGGCGCCTGGGCGTCACCCTGCGCCTGGTCCTCGGTGCCACGGTCCTGGCCGTGGTGCTGGCCGTCGCGGTGGGGTCGGTGGCCGCCCTCAAGCAGTATTCGAAGTTCGACTACGGGGCCACCTTCTTCGCTTTCGTGTGCTTCTCCATGCCCGTGTTCTGGATGGCCGCGGTTTTGCGCGACATCGGCCTGCGCGTCAACGACGCGCTGGGCCGGCGCATCTTCTTCGTGGTGGGGGAGCAGACCCCCGGGCTGTCCGGCGGCTTCTTCGACACCTTCAGCGACCGGGTGGGGCACCTGCTGCTGCCCACCCTCACCCTCGCCCTCATCCAGATGGCGGGGTGGAGCCGGTTCCACCGCAGCAGCATGCTCGAGGTGCTCAACGCCGACTACATCCGCACGGCCCGGGCCAAGGGCGTGTCCGGGCCGCGCGTGCTGTTCCGCCACGCCCTGCGCAACGCCCTCATACCGGTGGTCACGGTGGTGGCCATCGACTTCGCCGGGATCCTGGGCGGGGCCGTCATCACCGAGACCGTCTTCGGCTGGACGGGCATGGGCCGGCTGCTGATCGAGGCCCTCAAGGTGCAGGACGTGAACGTCGTCCAGGCCTGGCTCCTGGTCGCGGCCATCCTGGTGGTGGTGTGCAACCTCATCGCCGACCTCTTGTACGGCTACCTGGATCCGAGGACGCGCGGTGGCTGACCTGATCCCGCCCCCTGTCGGCATCCCCGAGCCCTCCGCCGTCGACCACCTGGTCGAGTTCGGCACCGAGGCCGAGCGGCAGTGGCGGCGCACCCTGCGCCGCTTCCTCCGCCACAAGCTGGCCGTCGCCAGCCTCGTCGTCCTGTGCATCCTCGTTGCCATGTCCTTCCTCGGCGGGACGGTGGCCCGCTACAGCTACGAGGACCTCACCCCCGAGCTCAGCGCGTCGCCGTCGGCCGACCACTGGTTCGGCACCGACGCCATCGGCCACGACCTGTTCGCCCAGGTCCTGCGCGGCGCCCGTCGCTCGCTCATGGTGGCCTTCCTGGTGGCCGCGCTCTCCACCTCCTTCGGGGTCCTGATCGGCGCGCTGGCCGGGTATTACAAGGGCATCGTCGACCTGGTGCTGATGCGCTTCACCGACCTGTTCCTCACCATCCCGATCGTGGCCGTGCTCCTGGTGGCGGCGGCGCGCTACCGGGGCGAGAGCGGCAACTGGCTGGCCCTGTCGTTCGTGATCGCGGCGCTGGCGTGGATGTCGCTGGCCCGGGTGGTGCGGGGGCTGTTCCTGTCGCTGCGGGAGCGCGAGTTCGTGGAGGCGGCGCGCGCCCTCGGCGCCACCGACCGCCGCATTATCCTGCGGCACCTGCTGCCCAACAGCCTGGGGCCCATCATCGTGACTGCCACCTTGCTGGTCGGCGTCGCCATCGCCATCGAGACGGCGCTGTCCTTCCTCGGGTTCGGCATCGCCCCGCCCGACACCTCGCTCGGGCGGTTGGTGTTCGAGGGCGCGCCGTCCTCCACCACCCGGTGGTGGCTGTTCTACCTGCCCGGGCTCTACCTGGTGCTGATCTCGCTGTGCGTCAACTTCGTGGGCGACGGCCTGCGGGACGCCTTCGATCCCCAGGGCAACCGGGTGCGGGCATGAGCGCGGCGCCCGGCGATCGCGAGCCGGTGCTCGTGGTCGAGGACCTCAGCGTCACCTTCGCCACGCCCGACGGCCCGGTGCGGGCCGTGCGGGGCGTGGGCTTCACGGTGGACGAGGACGAGGTGGTCGGCATCGTGGGGGAGTCCGGCTCGGGCAAGTCGGTCACCGTCATGGCCGTCATGGGACTGCTTCCGAAGACGGCCACGGTGACCGGGTCCGTGCGGTTCCGGGGCAAGGAGATCCTGGGCATCCCGGAGGGCGAGCTGCGGCACTACCGCGGCGTCAAGATCGCGATGATCTTCCAGGACCCGCTGACCTCGCTGAACCCGGTGTTCACCGTGGGCAACCAGATCGCCGAGGCGGTACGGGTCCACCACCGGGACGCGGGGCGGAAGGCGGCGTGGCGGAGGGCCGTCGAGCTGCTGGACCTGGTGGGCATCCCCAACGCCGAGCGCCGGTCCCACGAGTACCCGCACCAGTTCTCGGGGGGCATGCGCCAGCGGGTCATGATCGCCATGGCCATCGCCAACGACCCCGACGTCCTCATCGCCGACGAGCCCACCACCGCCCTCGACGTCACCATCCAGGCCCAGATCCTCGAGTTGCTGGAGCGGGCCCAGGAGGCGGTGCACTCCGCCATCATCCTCATCACCCACGACCTCGGCGTGGTGGCCGGCATGGCCGACCGGACCATGGTGATGTACGCGGGCCGGGCCGTGGAGCAGGGCGGCGTGGAGGATGTGTTCGTGCGGCCCCGCCACCCCTACACGCTCGGTCTGGTTGAGTCGCTGCCCCGCCTCGACAGCGAGGGCCGCGAGCGGCTCACCCCCATCGCCGGCAGCCCGCCCAGCCTCCTGCACCCGCCCCCGGGATGCCCCTTCCACCCCCGCTGCCGCTTCGTGCGCCAGATGTGCACCGAGGTAGTACCGGAGCTGCGCATGGTGGGTGCGATGGGCCAGTGCTCGGCCTGCCACTACACCGAGGACCTCGAGGCGCTCCAGGTGGAGGTCGACACCCCGTGAGCTCGAGCCCGCCGCCCGCTCCCGCCGGCCCGCCGGCGCCGCCGTCATTGGGCGGGGACCGGACGCCGGCGCTCAGCGTCCGGGGCCTGGTCAAGCACTTCCCCGTCATGGCGGGCGAGCTCGTCCGCCGGCGGGTGGGCGACGTCCACGCCGTCTGCGACGTCTCCTTCGACCTCTACGCGGGCGAGACCCTCGGGCTGGTGGGGGAGTCCGGCTCTGGCAAGTCGACGGTGGCCCGCTGCGTGCTGCGCCTCCACGCGCCCACCGCCGGCACCGTCCGCTTCGGCGACGTCGACCTGCTGACCCTCGGCCGCCGGGAGATGCGCAAGCTGCGCCGGGAGCTGCAGATCGTGTTCCAGGACCCGTACGCCTCCCTCGACCCGCGCATGACGGTGGCCGACATCGTGGGCGAGCCGTTCAGGATCCACAGCCTCAAGGTCGACGTGCGGGGCCGGACCCGGGAGCTGCTGCGCCTGGTGGGGCTCAATCCCGAGCACGGCAACCGCTACCCGCACGAGTTCTCCGGCGGCCAGCGCCAGCGCATCGGCATCGCCCGGGCCCTGGCCCTCGAGCCCAAGGTCATCATCCTGGACGAGCCGGTGTCGGCGCTGGACGTGTCGATCCAGGCCGGCGTGGTGAACCTGCTCGAGGACCTCCAGGACCGGCTGGGCGTGGCCTACCTGTTCGTGGCCCACGACCTGTCGGTGGTGCGCCACATCTCGGACCGGGTGGCGGTGATGTACCTGGGCAAGATCATGGAGACGGGGACCCGGGAGGACGTGTACCAGCGCCCCTCGCACCCCTACACCCAGGCGCTCCTCTCGGCCGTGCCCCTGCCGGACCCCCAGGCCGAGCGCCGGCGCCACCGCATCGTGCTGCAGGGCGAGGTGCCGAGCCCGGTGGACCCGCCCTCGGGCTGCCGGTTCCGCACCCGCTGCTGGAAGGCGGAGGAGATCTGCGCCCGGGAGGAGCCGGCCCTGATCGACCGGGGCCAGGGCCATCCCGTGGCCTGCCACTTCGCAGAGGTGCGAGAGGTCGTCTGAGGCGCTGGCCAGTTCCGTGGTGATCCGGCGACGTCCGGCGGCCTCCCGACGCCGGATCCTCGGGCTCGCGCTGGCGGTGTGCGTCCTCGCCGCCGGCTGCCGCGGCGGGTCGGACGAGGCGGGCCCGGGGTCGGCCCGCTCGACGTCGTCGGTGTCGCCGGCCCAGCCATCGGCCCAGTCGGGTGCCGCGAGGTCGACCACGACCACCCGGCCCTCCCGGCCGAAGGGGGGGTCGGCCCGCGTCGGGGTGTGGGGCGAGCCGGATCCCGGCGCCGCCACCCTGGGCGGGGCGGCGGTGCGGGCCCTCGTGCTGCCCCAGCTGTTCGTGGCCGGACCGGGCGGGCGCTGGGAGCCGTCCCTCGTGGCCCCGGGCAGCGACGGGCAGGCCGCCGACGCCCGCTCGGCCACCATCCGGTTCCGGCGTGGGGCGGTGTGGTCGGACGGGTCGGCAATCAGTGCCGACGACCTGCGCCGGTCGGCCGACCCCCGCTTCGTGGCCGGCGTGGACGGGCCGGCGCCCGACGGCACCATCACCCTCCGCTTCACCCAACCCCTGCCGGGCTGGCGCCGGCTGTGGTCAGGGACGGACGCCGTCACCGCGCCCGGGCCCGGCGTGTGGGGCGGGCCGTTCGTGCTGGGCTCGCACGTGCCCGGCCTGGAGGCGGTGCTGAAGGCCAACGAGCGCTGGTACCGGGGCCGCCCCCACCTCGACGAGGTGCGCCTGGTCCTGGTGCCCGACCCCGTGACCGCGCGCCAGCTGCTGGCCAGGGGCGAGCTGGACGTGGTGATGCCGCCGGCGGCCACGGTGCGCACCCGCCAGCTCGAGGCCATCAAGGGCGTTTCGGTGGACGCCAAACCCCGCAGTGGCTGGTGGGTGGGCTTGCTCACCCGGCCCGACCGCCTCGGCCCCGACGCCCGCCGGGCGCTGGCGGCCAGCGTGGACCGGGACGCCTTCGTGGGGACGCTGCTCCGGGGCGAGGCGTCGGTGCTCAACGGGTTCGGTGCGGCGGGTGCCGGCGCCGGCGCGTGGGCCGGCGTGAAGGCCGGCGACCCGGCCGGCCTGCGGGGGGTCACCGTCGACCTGGTGGGCGAGGTCGAGGAGCCCATGACCGCCACTCTTCAGCGGTCGATGCAGAAACGGGCCCACCCAGCCGGCGGGCGCCTGGAGCTGCGCAACGCCGAGGCCGACCGCGTCGAGCGCTGGCTGGCCGAGGGCTCCTACCAGGCCGCCATCGTGCTGCAGTTCGACGGCCCCCAGCCGTGCTGGACGTGCCGGTGGGCCTCGGTCGACGAGGCCCTGGCCCGCGCCGCCGACGCCGGCGACCCGGCCGGCGTCCAGGCCCTGGAGGTCAAGCTCCGCGACGAGGCCCTGGTGCTCCCCCTCTGGCGCCCGACCGCGGTGGTGGCGTGGCGCAACGGCCTCGAGGGCGTGGAGGCCAACGGCTACGCCCTCAGCGGCGCCTGGAACGCCTGGGACTGGTGGCGCGACCGCTGACCCCCCGTCCCGAGTAAATAGCTCGCCAGAATGGCGAGCTATTTACTCGGGAGTGGGCGGATCCGACCGAAAGCCCCGAGGAGGTCCGCTCGGACCTGCGCTACAGTGACCGACCGCGCCAGGCCACGGGCGCCCGGTCGGAGTGGCGGAATTAGGTAGACGCGCCAGCTTGAGGGGCTGGTGCCCGCAAGGGCGTGGGGGTTCAAGTCCCCCCTCCGACACG
>JBQTJJ010000115.1:0-4049 GCA_052387235.1 Actinomycetota bacterium | reverse complement strand
ACAACGGCTGGGCCACCGGTCCCGTGCCCGCCTCGGACATCTTCGACTACCGGACGAACACGTTCCGAAGGGCCGGCACCCCCAAGACCCACCGCTGGAACGCCACCGCCGTCCTGCTGCCGAACGGCCGGGTGCTTGCCCTGGCCGGCGGGGTGGGCGGGAACACGGCGGACATCTACGACCCGAAGTCGAACACGTTCCGGTCAGGGGGCTCGCTGCAGTTCGCCCGCGGCGCGGGCTCGTTCGGAGGCACCGGCCCTGGTGGCACCGCCGTCGTCCTGTCGAGCAGCACGACCGAGTTCCAGGCCGACGCGCGGGTGTGCGGCCAGAACTGCGGCAAGGTCCTGGTCGTCGGCAACACCGACAGCCGGGTCACCGAGCTGTACACGCCGGCCGCCGCGCCGGGCGGGCCCGGGTACTGGCTCACCGCCTCCGACGGCGGCGTGTTCGCCTTCGGTGACGCCCAGTTCTACGGCTCCACCGGCGCCATCCGGCTCAACAGGCCGGTGGTCGGCATGGCGGCGACGCCGTCCGGCAAGGGCTACTGGCTCGTCGCCTCCGACGGCGGCGTGTTCGCCTTCGGCGACGCCCAGTTCTTCGGCTCCACCGGCGCCATCACCTTGAACCAGCCCGTCGTCGGCATCGCCCGGACGCCGTCGGGCAAGGGCTACTGGATGGTGGCGGCAGACGGCGGCATCTTCGCCTTCGGTGACGCCCAGTTCTACGGCTCCACCGGCGCCATCCGGCTCAACAGGCCGGTGGTCGGCATGGCGGCCACCCACACCGGCAAGGGCTACTGGCTCGTCGCCTCCGACGGCGGCGTGTTCGCCTTCGGCGACGCCCAGTTCTACGGCTCCACCGGCGCCATCCGGCTCAACCAGCCGGTCGTCGGCATGGCAGCCACCGTCACCGGCAAGGGCTACTGGCTGGTGGCCTCCGACGGCGGCATCTTCGCGTTCGGCGACGCCACCTTCTAGGGGTCCACCGGCGCCATCCGGCTCAACCAGCCGGTGGTGGGCATGGCGGCGACCCCGTCCCCGTTGGTCGCCGGCTACTGGCTGGTGGCCTCCGACGGCGGCATCTTCGCCTTCGGCGACGCCCGCTTCTCCGGCTCCACCGGCGCCATCCGCCTCAACCGGCCCATGGTCGGCATGGCGCCGGCGCCGCCCGTCCCGTAGCCGTCCTCGAGCTCTCAGCGATCTCCAAGATCCCAACTTCAGCGCGGGCGCCCCGATGCCGAAAAAATGGGCAACGGGGACGGAGAGAGTGAGAGAGGTCCGACGTGCGACATACCGCCCCTGAGGGCTCAGGCGTGACGGAGGAATCCGTCGACATGCCGGTCATAGGCGTGCTCCTGGTGGACGACGACCCCGACGTGCGCGGCCTCCTCGAGGTCGTGCTCGGCGAGAGCGGGCGCTACTCCGTGGTGGGCCATGCGCGTGACGGCGCCGAGGCCCTCCGCCTGGCCGACCTGGCCCAGCCCGACGTCGTCGTGCTGGACCTGCACATGCCCGGGATGGACGGCTTCGCTGCGCTTCCCCGGCTTCGGGCCTGCCTGCCCGAAGCGAGGATCGTGGTGGTCTCGGCCTTCCCCGACCCCTACACCCTCGTCGACGCCGTCCAGCGCGGGGCCGACGGGTACATCGACAAGAGCAGGGCGTGGTCGGAGCTGCTGCCCACCCTGCGCAGCCTCTGCGAGCCCGAACCCTTCTGAGCGGCAACCGCCGCCGGCGCCGGCCCGGGCACCCGGCCCGCGTCAGGGCGGTGGACCACCCGCCGGCTCGACCCCCGCTGCGCCCGGCCCGCCATCACCTACGATCGGTGGCGTGACGGCCAGCTGGTCCCCTGGGGGCGTCGAGGCCGGGGGGTCGCGGCGGCCGTGACGCTGCGACTGCGCTTCTCACCGTCGCCCACCGGCTACTTCCACGTCGGCGGCGCCCGCACCGCCCTCTACAACTGGCTGGTGGCCCGCCGGGAGGGCGGCGTGTTCATCCTCCGCATCGAGGACACCGACCTCGAGCGCAACAAGCCGGAGTGGGTGGAGGGCATCCAGTCGGCCATGCGCTGGCTCGGGCTCGACTGGGACGAGGGGCCCTACTTCCAGTCCGAGCGGGCCCACCTCTACGCCGAGGCGTCCAGGCGGCTCATCGCCGGCGGCCGGGCCTATTACTGCGACTGCACCCGCCCCGTCGTCGACGAGCGCACCAGGGACCGCCCCACCCCCGGCTACGACGGGTTCTGCCGGGAGCGGGGTCTCGGGCCCGGGCCGGGTCACGCCCTTCGCTTCCGGGTCCCGGACGACGGCAGCACCACCGTGGTCGACGTCGTGCGAGGCTCGCCCACCTTCGAGCACGCCACCATCGAGGACTTCGTCGTCGTGCGGTCCACGGGCCGTGCCCTGTTCGTGCTGGCCAACGTCGTCGACGACATCGACATGGGCATCACCCACGTGGTGCGGGCCGAGGAGCACCTGCCCACCACGCCCAAGTACGTCCTGCTCCACCAGGCCCTCACGGACCGGCCGCTGCCCCTGTTCGCCCACGCCCCCGTCCTGGTGGACGAGCGGCGACAGAAGCTGTCCAAGCGGCGCCACAAGGTGGCTCTGGAGGACTACCGGGACCAGGGTGTCCTGCCCGAGGCCATGCGCAACTACCTGGTGCTGTTGGGATGGGCCCCGGGTGGCGACCGTGAGATCCTCACGCTGGAGGAGATGATCGCCGAGTTCCGGCTCGAGGACATCAACTCCTCGCCCGCATTCTTCGACGAGCGCAAGCTCCTGCACTTCAACGGCGAGTACATCCGCGCCCTCCCCGTCGACGATTTCGTCAAGCGGGCCGGTCCCTTCCTGGAGCAGGCGCCGTGGTCGCCCGGCCACTTCGACGCCGCCGCATTCGAGGTCATGGCCCCGCTGGTGCAGGAGCGGGTGAAGACGCTGGCCGAGGTGCCGGCCATGGTCGATTTCCTCTTCCTGCCCGAGCCACCCACCGACGAGAGGGCCTGGGACAAACGGGTGGTGCGGGGGGCCATGGCCGCCGCGATCCTGGCCGACGCGGTGGGCGAGTACGCCACTTGCGCGTGGGACGCAGCGACGCTGCACCAGGTCACGGCCACCATCGGGGAGCGCCACGGCCTGGGCCTGGGCAAGGCCCAGTTCCCCATCCGGGTCGCGGTCACAGGCCGGGACGTGGGCCCGCCGCTGTTCGAGTCGCTCGCCGTCCTCGGGCGCGAGCGGTCACTGGAGCGGCTGCACGCCGCGCAGGGCCGACTGCAGTAGCGGCCGGCCGGTGCTGCGCCTGACGGTTCGGGTCGGTGCGGTGCTGGTGGCGTCCGTCCTGCTGTACCTGAGTGTCACGTTCGTTCAGGTCTGGCAGGCGTCCCGCCGGGACGAGGCCCGAGCCGTTCAGGCCATCGTGGTCCTCGGCGCGGCCCAGTACGACGGCCGGCCCTCGCCCGTGCTGCGGGCCCGCCTCGAACACGCCGCAGATCTCTATCAGCGGGGCCTGGCCGAGCACGTGGTGGTCACCGGCGGCAAGCGGGAAGGTGACCGGGTCACCGAGGCGACAGTGTCGGCCAACTACCTCGCACGCCACGGGGTCCCGGAACGCGCCATCCTGCGGGAGGTCCAAGGCCGCTCGTCCTGGCAGCAGCTGGCGGCGGCGGCCGCCTTCATGAAGCGACTGGGGATCACCGAGGTGCTGCTCGTCTCGGACGGGTTCCACGCCGCCCGCATCTCCGCCATCGCCGACGAGCTAGGCCTCGAGGGCTACACCTCGCCGGCGCCTGGCTCGCCCATCCACGGCGCCGCCAAGCTGCCCTACGTGGGTCGGGAGACCCTGGCCGTCGCCGCCGGCCGCCTCCTCGGCTTCCGCCGCATGGCCGGCATCCGCACCTCCACCACCTCCGCCCGTCCCGCCCCAGCTTCGCCGGCGGCGGCGGCGACCGGCTAACCTGCGGGACGCCCGTTCGGGGGTGGTGTAATCGGCAACACAACAGGTTCTGGCCCTGTCATTGGGGGTTCGAGTCCTCCCCCCCGAGCTGCCGCCGGCGCA
>JBQTJJ010000114.1:0-9178 GCA_052387235.1 Actinomycetota bacterium | reverse complement strand
GCCTCCGGCCTGCCCCTTGGAGTGTTTCGCATCTACGGTTATGCTTTCGGTGTTCAAGGGAAAGGGACGCCAATGAGCACTCGCCGCTTCGGCCTGTTCGTCACCGCGCTCGCAGCGGCTGCCATCGGTATCGGTGGTGTGGCCTGGGCGTGCGTCCCCGGACACGACCACGGCGCCGAGACCGGCTCCACGCACGGCGCGATGGCCGCACCGGCCGCACCGGTGATGCCGGTGGCCACGCCCGAGGAGACCGGCGCCGCCGCGCAGCCCAGCGCCGCGAGCGCGGCCCCGGTGGCGCCGGCCCCCGCTCCGGCGCCCACCGCCACCCGCACAGCCACCGTCACCCGCGCCAGCGCGGCCCCGGCGCCCGCCACCCCGGAGGCGGCCCCGGCCGCTAGCGTCACGCCCACCCCGGAGGCGGCCCCGGCCGTGACGCCCACCACCGCCTTCGTCGAGACCGTCTACGCGGAGGTGCCGGCATCCACCAGCGACAGCACGGGCGGAAGCGCCCTGGGTCTCGTGCTCGGTGGCCTGGGCGTGGCCCTGCTCGCCGTCGGTGTGGGCGCAGGCGCCCTCCGGTGGCGGCGCAGTGTCGAGCCGCCTGCCGTCACGGAGTGATCGCCCGCTCCTTCGCGGCGTGACCAACGCCCCTCCCGGCCCCCGCTGCGGCGGGGGCCGGAGCGCGTCTGCGCCCGGCCGGCGGCGCCGCAGGGCGCCGGCGCTGGCTGCCTGCGTCGCTGCCGTGCTGGTGCTGCTGGGGGGTGGGGACCTTCCTGCCGTCCCCGCGGCCGCAGCGCCCCCCTCGGCCGCAGCGGCGCCCGCCGCAGCGCCGGCGGACGCGGGGCCGACGCCTGACCCGCCCGCCGTGTCGGCGCCGGCCGCCCGGTCCGGGCACGAGGCCGCCGAGGGCCTGAAGCTGGTGGCGGCCGAGGACGGCGACGCCGACGACGCCCGCAGCGACGGGAGCTGCCGCCGCGGCGCGCCGGTCCGCCGTTACGACCTCGCCGCCATCAACGTCGACATCACCCTGAACCGCTACCTCGACCACGACCCCGAGGGCCGGATGTACGTGCTCGAGGACGCCCTCGATGCGGTCCGGGCCGAGGAGGCGGCGAATGCGGCGGCCCGGGCCGGCGCCGGCGAGCCAGGTGTGTCGGCCGGGCTCCAGGGCGACGCCATCCAGCCCCTCACCCTGCGGGTCCTGCCGGGGGAGTGCCTGCGCCTCCGGCTCCGCAACGCCCTGGCCGGCGACGAGCCGGCCAGCCTCCACCTCCACGGCGCCGGCATGGTGCTGGCGGGCTCGGGCCGGGCCGCGGTGGCCTCCGAGCCCGGCGCCACGGCCCGGCCCGGCGCCACCGTCACCTACGAGTGGATGGTGGGGACCGGTGAGCCCGAGGGTACCCACTACTTCCACAGCCACGGCGACACCCGCCGCCAGACCGGGCACGGGCTGTTCGGGGGCGTCATCGTGGAACCCGAAGGGTCGGCGTGGGCCGATCCCCTCACCGGCGAGGACGCCACCGGGTGGGCGGCCATGATCCAGGGCGCCGGGGGAAGCGACTTCCGGGAATCGGTCCTCTACTACCACGAGATCGGAGACGAGAACTACCAGTTCCGCGACCGGTCCGGCGGGCTGGTCCCGCTGGTGGACCCCATCACCAGCGCCTACCGGCCCGGGGCCCGGGCCATCAACTACCGGAGCGAGCCCTTCCTCAACCGCCTCGCCCTCCAGCAGTCGCTGCAGGGCCGGCCCGACGTCTCCCTGGCCTACAGCTCCTACGCCTTCGGCGATCCGGCCACGCCACTGCCGCGCAGCTACATCGGCGACCCGGTGAAGCAGCGCGTCCTGCACGCCGGCTCGGAGACGTTCCACGTCCACCATGTCCACGGCGGTGCGGTGAGGTGGCGGCGCCAGCCGGGGGTGGAGGACGTGGGCCTCGACGCCGGCCTGGAGAAGCGCCCGCCCGTGCGGGTCACCGCCTCGGAGCGCACCGACTCCCAGTCGATCGGCCCGTCGGAGACGTTCGACGTGGAGCACGAGTGCGGGTCAGGCGGGTGCCAGCAGTCGGCCGGCGACTTCATGTACCACTGCCATGTCGCCCAGCACTACTTCGCCGGGATGTGGGGCCTGTGGCGGGTCTACAACACCGAGCAGGACGGTCCGGCGTCCACCGACGGGCTGCCGCCCCTGCGGGAGCTGGGGGACCGGCGCGAGCAGGTGGTGCCGGCGGTGCCGGCCCCTGCGCTGGCCGGCACCACCGTCGACTGGTCCGGCAAGTCGTCCCGGATCGACGCGGGCGACCTCGGGGCCTGGGTGGAGCGCCAGCTCCCGCCCCGCGGCACGCCCCGCGGCTACGACGCCTCGGTCATGGACTGGGCCCGCGAGGGGGACCAGTTCCTCAACGAGCCGGAGACCGACCAGGTGTGGCCCGGCTACCGGGCCCGGGCGCCGGGAACCCGGCCGCCGATCACCTTCGACCCGCGGACCGGGAAGCTGGCCTACCCCTTCCTCCGGCCCCACCTCGGGCGTCGCCCACCGTTCGCGCCCAACCACGGGCCGGCGCCGTTCCTCGACCCCACCGAGGACGGCCGGGCCCCGCCCGAACCGGGTCGGAACGGGCCGTCCAGCCTGTGCCCGGCCGGCGCCGGCGTGAAGCACCTGGCCATCAACGCCGTCAACGCTCCTGTCACGCTGAACGCACGGGAGAACCTGGTCGACCCGAACGGCCAGCTGTTCGTCCTGCGCTCGGAGCGCGACGCCGTGCTGGCCGCGGGCGGGCCCAGGGAACCGCTCACCGTGCGGGCCAACGCCGGGGAGAGCTGCGTCGACGTGGTGTTGCGCAGCGAGCTGGAGGACGGGCCGGCCGAGCCGCTCAGCAAGGTCGACATCCACATCCACTTCGTGCAGTTCGACGTGCAGGCCAGCGACGGCGTGGACTCGGGGTTCGGCTACGAGCAGTCGGTCCGCCCCTACCGGGCCGAGGGAGAGGTGGTGGCCGCGGCGTCGCCGGCCGGGGCCACGTCCGTCCGCCTCGGCTCGGCCCAGCGGTTCCAGGCCGGTGCCGTGGTAGGCGTGGGGATGGACCAGGACACGAGCTTCGAGGTGCGGCGCATCGCGTCGGTCAGCGGGCCCGTGCTCACCTTCGACCAGCCCCTGGCCTTCGCCCACGGCGCCGGCGAGGTGGTGAGCGCCGAGTTCGTCCGCTACCGCTGGTACCCCGACACCCTGGTCGGCACGTCGTTCTTCCACGAGCACGTCAACCCGCTGGTGTCCGGGCGCCACGGCCTGTTCGGCGCCCTGGTGGTGGAGCCCCCCGGGGCCACCTACCACGATCCCCGCACCGGGAGGGAGCTGCAGAGCGGCACCGTCGCCGACATCCACAGCCGGGAGCCGGTCTCGGTGGACGTGACCGGGAGCTTCCGCGAGCTGGTGATGTTCGTCCAGGACGACAGCCCGCTGTCGCACGTGGGCCGGTCCACCGGCAGCGCCTTCAACCTGCGGGTGGAGCCGGTGGAGCGGCGCGGGCGCGACCCGGACCTGCGGTTCAGCAGCCGGGAGCTAGGCGACCCCGAGACACCGATGCTCGAGGCCTACCTCGGCGACCCCGTGGTGGTGCGCACCCTGGTGGGTTCCAACAACGAGGCGCACACGTGGCACCTCGACGGCCACTGGTTCCGCACCGAGGCGTCCAGTGCCACCTCGGCGCCCACCAGCACGGCACACCTCGGCATCTCCGAGCGCTTCGACCTGGTGGTGCCGGCCGCCGGCGGGCCCCAGCGCATGCCCGGCGACTACCTCTACTACAGCGGCAGGTCATTCAAGCTGCGGGAGGGCAGCTGGGGAATCCTGCGCGTCCGCGACAAGGCGGACGAGGGGCTGCGCACCCTCCCGGGCCGGGAGCGGGTGCCCGAGGCGGCCACGGCCGTCTGTCCCGACGACGCGCCCGAGAAGCGGTTCGCGGTGGCGGCGGTGGAGGCGCCGCTGCCCATGCTGGGCGGGCCCGGGAAGCTGTACGTGCTGGAGGCGGACCGAGCCGCGGTGCTGGCGGGGGCGCGGCCACCCGAGCCGTTGTCGCTGCACGTGAACGTGGGCGACTGCGTCCTGGTCGACCTGGCCAACGGCACCGGCGGCCCGGTGTCGTTCCACGCCGACATGCTCGCCTTCGACCCGCTCGACTCGGGCGGGGTGGCGGCGGGCCGCAACCCGCCCCAGGCCGTGGACCCGGGCGGCCGGCGCACCTTCACCTTCTACGCGTCGCCCGAGGTGGGCGAGACCGTGGCCATGGTGCGCGACTGGGGCGACGTGCTCACCAATCCCGGACTCGGACTGTACGGGGCGGTGGTGGTGGGGCCGCGGGGAGCGCGGTTCCGTGACCCCGTCACCGGTGCCGACGCTGGTGCGACGTCGTCGTGGCGGGTGGACGTGGTGCCGACGGACGGCGACGCCTACCGGGACTTCACGCTGTTCTTCCAGGACGAGGACGAGGGCCTGGCGAACCACCGCATGCCGTACACCACCCAGGTGCGGGGCGCGGCAGGGCTGAACTACCGGTCGGCGCCGTTGGTCGACCGGGTCCGGGTCGATCCCGATACCGCCTCGTTGTACTCGACCGCCGTCCACGGCGACCCGGCCACGCCCGTGCTCGAGGCCTATGCCGGCGACCAGGTGAGGGTCCACGTGCTGGCGCCGTGGAGCGAGCAGTCCCAGGTGTTCTCGGTGGAGGGCCACCGCTGGCCGGTGGAGCCGGGGCGCCAGGGGACCAGCCTGGTGGGCTCGGTGAAGCTTGGCGGCATGGAGGCACTCAGCCTGCGGCTGGACGGGGGTGCCGGCGGCCCGGCCGGTCTGCCCGGCGACTACCTCTACGGCGACCACCGCGAGCCGTATCGGGAGGCGGGCCGCTGGGGCATCTTCCGGGTCCGGCCGCCCGGATCGGCCGATTCCGGCCTGCGGGCCCTGCCGTGCGAGGGCAGCGCGTGCCCGGGGTCGGCCTCGGGCAACTTCGCACCGGTCTTCTCGCTCGTCGCCCTGGTCGGCCTGCTGGCCCTGGGCATCGTGGGCCGGCGCCGCTCGGCCCGGGCCGCGACGGCGCCGGCAGGGGTCAGCCGACCTTGACCTTTCCCTCCATGTCGGTGTGGAAGAGGCATCGGTACTCGTAGGTGCCGGCCCTCGTGAAGGTCAGCTTGTAGGAGAGGTCGCCCTCGCTCACCAGCAGGCCGGAGTTGCGGAACCCGGCACCGTCGTAGGCGCCGGCGTCCACGATCGGTGGTGCTCCCCCCTTCGGCATGCCCGGGCCGTTGGCAGGGTTGGCGCCCTTCTTGTTGGCCCGCACCACGCCGTCGGCGTCGACGCCGTAGATCGGCCGGGCGTCCTCCGGTGCCCTGAAGGCGATGGTGTGGGCGCCGTTCACCGTCCACGTGACGCTGCCGCCGGCGGGGATCGACACCTCGTCGGGGAAGACGTTCACGGTGGAGGAGACGGCGGGCTCGGGCGCACCTTCCTCCTCCGGCGCGCCCGCCATGGCGTCGGGGCCCGTGATGGCCCTCACCTTGTCGGCCCGGGCCTGCAGGGCGCTGACCGCTTCGTCGATCTCCCTCTGGGCCGCGGTGCGGACCTCGGCCGGCGTGGGCACCTCCTGGTCCGGGCGCACGACAGTGAGCGTCCCGGTCATCTCCGTGCGGTCGACCAGGCACATGAACTGGTAGGTGCCCGGGGCGATGTCGTCGGCCAGGGCCATCTTGAACGTGGCTTCGTCCGGCAGGAACCCGCTGCTGTAGAAGCGCTCCTTGCCGGTGAACTCGGGCTGCTCCTGCTGCTCGGGTGTGCAGGCGGCAGCCGGCGGCGGGTCGACGTTGGCGAGGAAGCAGGGCTGGGCCGCAGCCGGCTGCGGGTCGGCGTCGAGATCGGTAGCGTCGGGTGGGAAGAACGCCGGCGCCTTGGCCAGCTTGTCCTTCACGTCCTGGGGCAGCGGGGTGTTCGGCGGCGTGGCGGCGGCCGCGGTCAAGGCCTCGTCGATCACGGTGCCGAAGGCCACGGTGTGGGGCTCGCCCGAGAACGCAGCGGCGAACTCCACCGAGTCCCCGGGCCGGGCCGTCAGCTGCCGGGGGAAGTAGGAGAAGAAGCTGGCGGAGAAGTCATCGGGCCTGGCATCCACGCTGACCGGGATGGCGATCGGCGCGCCGGCCGCCTGACCGTTGCCGGCGGCCGTGCCGGCGTCCTCCCCGCCGCCGCCCCCACAGCCGGCGACGAGCACCGCCAGTATGGCCAGCAGTACCTTCGGTCGTGTTCGCATCCGAGTCCCCTTCCCGAGTCGGCAGGACCGTACTCCAGGGCGACCGGTCGTCCGAGGCCGGCCGCCGGCAACCCTCGCCTAGGATGGAGGCGACCTGCGCTCGTAGCTCAACGGATAGAGCATCTGACTACGGAGCGTTTTGCCGTATGCAGTGTGCTGACCTGCGGTTTTGCCTCAAAATCGGGAGCAAAACCGACCGAGTTATCCTCTCTATCGGGGGCTTTCCCACCGGCAGTCCGGCAGCCCGAACCAGGGCAGGTGACCGACATCCCGGCGGCAGGGCGGTCAAGCCCGGCCGTGGGCAGCCCAGTGGGGCGTTCCGCCGGGTCGCGCCGAGCCGGGGTCAAGGGCGGCGGTCAGCCGTCCCGGAGGGACCGAGCGAAGCGAGGCCCTTGACGCCGGCGGTGGTTGAGGACCGGCGACCCGACCATTGTGGTCGCCCGGCAGCCTTGCTGCCGGGCCTGCCTGCGCGATTGCAGTACCGAGTGAGCCAGGTTCGGGACGGCCGGTCGTGGCGGTAAGGGTCTAGTCGCTGAGTCGAGGTACTCGCTGTCACTCGGCCAGACGCTCAAGATGCTGTCGGAGCGCCTCGCGGATGACTTCAGAAACCGAGACGCGTTCCTCCTGGGCACGTTGTGCCAGCCGCTCCCGGAGGTCCGGGTCCAGCCGCACCGACTCGACGGTCGCAGCGGCGGCTCCCAGTGGCGGCCGCCCTCGCTTTCCACGGCGGCCGAGAAGATGGTCTACGTCGAAGCCACGCTCCGCCTCGTCGGCGAGCTCCTCGATCAGTTCGTCGGTGATGGGGGCGCCGGACGTCGTGTGGCCGCGGTCGTTGCGCTCGGTCATGGTTCGAGGAGTCGGCGGTAGTTGGGCCGCATGGGCATGGCGTGGATGACAAGTTCGTCGCCCTCGATGGAGATCAACAGCACGACCTCCAACAGGTTGCCGGCCGTGTCCGGCCCGATGACCAACCATCGGTCGGGATCCTCGCCGACATCCTCGGCGGCAAGTGCGTTCTCGACGGCGTGAAGCATGTCCTCGTCCGCGACGCCGTGCCGGCGTGCCGATGGGTGGATCTCCACACAGGATTACCGTACTACGAAATACCGGTGCCGGGTCGTCGCGCCGGCGGCCACGTCATTTTGTCGACGACACTGGGGACCTCCGCTTTGGGCAAGGCCGGCGCGTTGGGATGCGCCTCTAGGTGAGCCGGCAGAAAGCGGCCTTCCGGGCGGATCGGCTCGTCGCCGACTGAACAAGGCCCCCGGCGTCATAGCTCCCCGTCTCGCGGCGTATCCAGGCTTTCCAGGTGGGTAATGGGACCGCTCGGACTCCAAAGGAGGCTCGGAGCCGTCCCGGGGCGGGTTTCAGGCGGCGGCGAGGCTGCCCGGGTTGGTGTCGAACACCCCCAGGGCCGCCAGTCGCTTGATGTTGACCACGGCGGCGGCGATGACGAGCTGCAGCTTGGTCTTGCGCCGCCCGTAGAACCTGGCCTTGCGCATGCCGGCGGCCTGGAGGTGGGCGATCTTGCGCTCCACCTTGCACCGGGCCCGCAGCAGGGCCTTGGTCTCGGGACGGACCTGGTCGGCCCGGGCGACGGCCATGCGGGCCTCGTGCATGCCGACCACGACGGTGCGCGGACTCGAGCCCTTGACGCAGTGCACCCGCAGGGGGCAGGCGGCGCACACCGGGGCGGCGAAGACGAAGCGGGTGGCGGCGCGGCCCTTGTGGTCCCTGGCCCGGCGGGCGTCGGCGGTGACGGCCCCGGCCGGGCAGGTCACCGTGTGGGCGGCCAGGTCGATGGCGAAGTCGGTCTTGGGAAAGCGCCCGGCGTTGGTGAGCGGGGGGACCTTGGCCACCAGCGTGGCCCCGGCCGCCTCCACCGCGATGCGCACCTCTGGATCGGAGTAGGCCATGTCGCCCACCAACGTGTCGACGTCGAGGCCGGCGTCACGCACGGCTTTGACCAGGGGGGCGGCGGCGGCGCCGTCTGAACCGTTGCCCGGCCCCACCTCGACGCCGAGGATCATCTCGGAGCCCTCGTCGCTCACCACGTGCGCCTTGTGGCCGTCGAAGCGACGGGAGGCCGACTTGCGGCCGTGGCGCATCTCGGGGTCGGAGTGTGACACCACCCGGTCCGCCGCCACGCCGTGGCGGATGCGGGCGGTGTGGTCCTCGTCGAGCTCGATGTCCTGGTCGACCACCGTCGCCAGCAGGTCGGCGGCCTCGGCCACCGCCGGGTCGTCGCTCGCCCCCACCGCCACCAGCAGGGCCACGGCCAGGCTGACCAGCTCGTCGAGGTGGGCCCGACGCCCGGGGGCGTCGTCCCAGTCGATGTCGGGCTTGGCGGCGCCGAGGGCCCGGGCCTGGCTGGCCAGGTCGGCGTCGAGGTCCTCGCCAGCGGCCCGGGCCAGGCGGGCGGCCAGCTTGCGCACCAGCTCGTAGGTGTCGGCCACCGCCCCGGCGCCGTGCACGGGGGACGAGTCGATGAGTGCGGTCAGCTTGCCCCGCAGGATCCCGGCCTCCACCGCCTTGTCCACCGTGCGGCGCAGGATGGTCTCGTCGGCGTCGTGGATGACCAGGCGGGCCCGGAACAGGCTGAAGGTGCGGGGAGCGATGCCTTCGAAGTCGTCGTCGACGCCCATGGCCGCCTTCCAGTCGGCGTCGACGCGGGTGCGCCGCGACGTCTCGGCATCGGAGGTGATGCGGTCGTTCGCCGCGCACAGCAGCGCCCGCATCATCACCGAGGGCGGGATGGAGGGCCGGCCCTGGGTGGGCGAGTAGCAGCCGGCGAAGTCCTCGTCGCTCACCACCTCGTCGCCGTGGTCGGCCAGGCGCTCGTAGAACGAGCCCTTGGTCACCAGGTGGCGGCGCACGTGGCGAGTCTG
>JBQTJJ010000113.1:0-5186 GCA_052387235.1 Actinomycetota bacterium | reverse complement strand
CCGGGCACGGGCCATGGGAGCGACCCTACGGGTGCGGGCGGCCCTAGGTGGGCGCGTCCCGGCGGCCGGCCCCGTCCACCGGATCCGACCCCGGATGGAGGAGACGGCGCGGTACCGTCGTCCCGGGAGGTTGCCACGATGGACCTCAACTCGCCCGACGCGTGGCGGTGGATCTGGCTGGCGGCGGCGGTGGTGTTCGCCGTGGGGGAGATCGCGGTGGCGGGGTCGTTCTTCCTCCTGCCCTTCGCCGGCGGCGCCCTTGCCGGCGCCGCCGTCTCACTCCTCGGCGCGCCCGTGGGCGCCGGCTGGCTGGCCTTCGTGGCCGTCTCGGCCGCCGGCTCGGCCGTGCTGTGGCCCCTCGGCCGGCGCCTCGACCGCAACGCCCCCCGCCACGCCATCGGTGCCAACCGGTGGGTGGGGCGCCAGGCCGTGGTCCTCAGCGACATCCCGGGTGGTGTCGGCAACACCGGCCTCATCCGCCTCGATCGGGAGGAGTGGCGGGCCGAGAGCCTCATCGGCAACCCCATCAGGGCCGGCTCCACCGTCCTGGTGAGCCGGGTCGACGGGACCCGCCTCGTCGTGGTCCCCATCGAGGAGCCGTCCGACGGCGGGTCCGAAGCGCAAGGAGCCTGAGCCCCCATGGCCTTCATCATCGTGCTCGCCGCCGTCGGCTTCGTGCTGTTCGTGGTGGTCGTCAGCGGCGTCAAGATCATCCGCCCCTACGAGCGCGGCCTGGTGGAGCGCCTCGGCAAGTACCGGGACACCGTGGAGCCGGGGCTGCGCATCATCGTCCCGTTCATCGAGCGCATGGAGCGGGTGGACATGCGGGAGCGGGTGGTGGACGTGCCGCCCCAGGAGGTCATCACGTCCGACAACGTGGTGGTCTCGGTGGACGCCGTCATCTACTACGAGGCCACAGACCCCCAGCGCCTCGTCTACAACGTGGTCGACTTCTACCTGGCCGTCAGCAAGCTGGCCCAGACCAACCTGCGCAACCTGGTGGGCGACATGCAGCTGGACGAGGCCCTCACCTCCCGGGACACCATCAACACCAAGCTGCGGCTGATCCTCGACGACGCCACCGACAAGTGGGGCACCCGGGTCGTGCGGGTGGAGATCCAGCGCATCGACCCGCCCCAGGACGTCATGCACGCCATGCACGAGCAGATGAAGGCGGAGCGCACGAGGCGGGCCGTGGTCACCACCGCCCAGGGCGAGCGGGAGGCGGCCATCGCCCGGGCCGAGGGCGAGAAGCAGGCCGCCATCCTCAGCGCCGAGGGTCTCAAGCAGAGCAACATCCTGGACGCCCAGGGCCAGGCCGAGGCCACCAGGACGGCGGCCGACGCCGAGCGCTTCCGCCAGGTGGCGGTGGCCGAGGGCCAGGCCGACGCCATCCGCAGCGTCTACCAGGCCATCCACGACGGCAACCCGTCCCAGGACGTGCTCGCCATCAAGTACCTCGAGGCCCTCGGCGCCATCGCCGACGGCCGGGCCACGAAGATCTTCCTCCCCACCGAGGCCAGCGCCGTCCTCGGCGCGCTCGCCGGCATCGGGGAGCTGTTCGAGGGCGCCGGCGCCGGCGTGGGCGCCGACGGCGGCGCCGGCCGCACCGCCCGCCGGCGCCCCCCGGCCGACCCCGCCTGAGCCGACCACTTCCCAGTAGTGGTCCAGCAGGTGGCCCACTTCTGGGAGGTGGACGTCAGCGGGGGAGCCAGCCCCGGTCGTGGAGGGCGGCGAGGAAGCGCCGGTAGCTGGCCTCCAGCCCGTCCCGCTCCGCCTCGTCGGGCTCCACCGGCTCGCCGGGGGCGGCCATGGCCTCGGCGGCGGCGGAGAGGTCGGGGTGGAGGGAGCCCGTGGCGGCCAGGATGCAGGCGCCCAGGGCGGTGGTTGCGCCCGGCCTGGCGTGGATCGCCACGCCGAGGGCGGTGGCCCGGATGCGGTTCCACACCGGGCTGGCACTGCCGGCGCCGGTGACGGAGACGGGCGGGTGGGCCGGCGCCCCGAGCCGGGCCAGGTGCTCGTAGCCGAGGCGCTCCACGAAGGCCACGCCCTCCAGCACGGCCCGGAACCGCTCGACGTCGTCGGCCGGCGCACCCAGCACGAAGCCCTCGGCGTCCGCCGCAACGAACGGGAAGCGCTCGCCCCGCCCGACCAGCGGGTAGGCGACGCAGGTGGCCGGGCCCCGGGCCGCGGCCCGCCGGTCGAGGGCGGCCAGGTCCTGTCCCGCGAAGCCGGCCCGGAGGGCGGCCCCGCCCGTGCTGGAGGCGCCGCCCGGCAGCCACCACCCGAGCGGGTGGCGGTGGCTGTAGACGGCGCCGGACGGGTCGGTGACGAGGTCGCGGCTCACGCCCTTGAGCACGAGTGTGGTGCCGAGGACGGACACGAAGGCGCCCGGGGTGGCGGCGCCGGCGGCCAGCTGGGAGGCGCAGGCGTCGGTCATGCCGAGCCGGACGGTGCAGCCGGCCGGGAGCCCGGTGGCAGCGGCCGCCTCGGCCGAGACCTCCCCCACCACCGTGGTGGGCGGCTCGACGTCGGGGACGAGGCGGGCCGGGATGCCCAGCGCCTCCAGCGCCTCGCCGGCCCACTTGCCGGCCGCCGAGTCGTACCCGCTCTTGAGGGCCGTGCTCCAGTCGGTGGGCGTGGGATGCCCCACCAGGCCGGCGACCACCAGGTCGGAGGCGTGCGCCAGCCGCCCGGCCCGGCCGCCCAGGCCACCCTCGCCCAGCAGCCAGCCCCACTTGGCCAGCCCGAACGAGGGTTGGACCCGCAGCCCCAGCGCGGCCCACCGGCCGGCGCCGGCGGTCTGGGCCACGGCCGCCTCCCGCCACGCCCGCTGGTCGGCGTAGGTGAGGGCCGGACCCAGCGGGCGGCCCCCGTCGTCCAGGGCCACCACCGTGCCCGACGTCCCGCACACCGTCACCGCCACCACCGAGCGCAGCGCCTCCCCCATCCGGCTCAGCGCCGACGCCACCGCCGGCCACCACGCCCCCGCGTCCTGCTCGCACCACCCGGCGCGGGGCGCGACCGGCGCCGGCAGGGGGGCCCGGCCGCCGGCGTGGATCCGGCCGCCGGCGTCCGCCGCCACCGCCCGCACCTCGGCGGTGGCCAGGTCGATCCCGGCCACCAGGTCCACCGCCCGAGCCTACGGGCAGGCTCGCCCCGGCCCTGGCCCGGTTCCCGCGTACCGGGAGCCGACCGACCAGGCTCCGCGTCCCCCGACGCGCCATTCCGGGAAGGCTCACGTCCGCATAGCGAACGTCAGGCTTCCCGGAACCGGGCGGGACTGGTCGGCGGGCTGGTCCCGGCTGGCCCGGCTCCGCCATCATGCGGCGTGGTCGTCGACGCCAAGCGGGCCCAGAAGGCCCTGCGGGCCGAGGTGGAGCGGGTGACGCAGCTCCTACGCTCGGTGCCGGACCCGGAGGCGACGGCACTGGGCCAGTGGACGGTGGCCGAGGTGGCCATGCACCTCTCCCAGGCCTGGATGGCGGTGCCCGCCCTTGCCCGGCGCGACCTGTCCGAGGTCCACGCCATGCTGCCCGAGCTGGAGGGCAGGGCCGGGGCATCGGTGATCCGCGACATGTGGGACCTCGGCGACGTGACCCGGATGGGCGTCAGCGCCGACCCGGAGCGCGACCTGTCGGTCCTGGCCGGGCGCATCACCGACCGGGCCTCGGCGTATTTCGCCGGCCTGTCCGGGTCCTCCCCCCATGAGAGCCGGGCCTGGCTGGTGGAGGGGACCGAGGTGCCCCTCGTCACACTCACCTGCCACCTGCTCAACGAGACGATCGTGCACGGGTGGGACGTGGCCCGGGGGGCCGGCCGGCCGTGGCCCATCAAGGCGGCCCACGCCGCGCTGGTGCTGGACGGGTTCCTCGTCCCCGTGTTCAAGGCCCTCGGGCCCCGGGCCATGGTCGACCAGGAGCAGGCCGCCGGCCTCCACGCCACCTACGAGGTCCGGGTGCGGGGCGGCGGGAGGCACGTGTTCGTCTTCGACGACGGGGAGCTGGCCATTGAGGACCCGTCCCGGCGGCCGGTCGACTGCTACATCGACGCCGACCCCGTCGCCTTCCTCCTGGTGGCGTGGGGCCGGGAGGGCCTGGGGCCGGCAACCGTCCGGCGGGAGCTGGTGGTGTCGGGCCCCAAGGCGTGGCTCGGGCCGAAGTTCCGCTCCCTCATGCGCAACCCCTGAGCCCGGCCCTTCACTCGGGGCGCAGGATGGACGCGGGGCGTTCTTCCGTGAGCCGCCGGGTGGCGAGGAACGTCACGACCTCGGCGATCACGACACGCCGAGGGCCAGCTCGAGCGTCCTCATAGCCAGCCGATGCGGGCGCCGTCGGTCCCGGGAGCAGGGGCTCGGCCCGGCGCTCCGTAGCCGGCGCCACGGACACGGTCGAGGAGCCGTTCCACGATGGCGGTGATCTCCGGGACGGCGGCGCGGAGCTCGTCAGCGTCGGTGGGCCCGGCGGTGGTGGCGGGAAGGCCGGCCCCGGCGAGAATCATGCCGAGGTCGCCGAGCCGGCGGCCGACCCACCCGACCGGGTCAGCCGTGAGCTCGTCGTCGAACTGCCGCCCGCCCGGCTCCCATCCCCGGAAGGCCGGGTGGTGGTGGGCCCGGTCGAGCGTGCCCGGGGCGGTCACGGACTCGAGCAGGTCGGCCCGCCACACGGGTTGATCGACCACGATCGGCTGGGCCGAGTAGAGCCCGCCCCGGAGCGGAGCCCGTTCGAGCAGCCGGACCTCGAGGCGGACGCCCTGCTCGGGGCCCTCCTGGCCGGGGATCGGTTCCGGGTCCTCGAAGTAGAGGTCGCAGACCACGACGCCGATGCAGTCGAAGCCGAAGGCGTACAACACGGCCAGATCCTCCCATGCCCCCGACCGGCCCGCAGGGTGCCCGCCAACCTTCTGGCACGCCGGGGTCCGTCAGCTGGCCCACCCGCCGGCGCCCCGCACCCCCGCTGAGCTGCGGGTTTGTGGTGGTCGGGACCGGCGTCGATCCGGTGACCTCGCGCTTTTCAGGCGGGTCGAGGCCGATTTCGGCCGAGGCACTGACCAGCGGTGATCTCGTAAAAGCGCAGGTCAAGCCGCCTTTTTAGGGTCGGCCGGCTGACCGAGACGACTGCCAGTTGACCGCAGTTATCCGCTGCTTCTGGCACGGATCTGGCACGAAACAGACATGGAAAGACCGG
>JBQTJJ010000112.1:0-18448 GCA_052387235.1 Actinomycetota bacterium | reverse complement strand
AGGGCCCGGGGCACCGTCTGGTTGACGATCTGCATGGTGCCGCCGCCCACCAGCTTCTTCGACTTCACCAGGCCGAGGTCGGGCTCGATGCCGGTGGTGTCGCAGTCCATGAGCAGGCCGATGGTGTTGTGGCTCACGAAACCGTTGGCCAGGTAGGTGAGGTTGTCGGGCACCGACAGGTCGTAGGTGAGCTCCTCCTCGCCGAGGCTGACCGAGCCGACCCTGTCGAAGAAGAATCGCTCTCCCACGGGCGTTCGGTCTCCGTGGGTGCCGGTGCGGATCGCGTCGAGGAGGAGCACCGTCTTGCGTGACGAGATGAATCCGATCTGTTCCAGCCACCTGCCGCTCGGGTCCATGCGGACCTCGCCCTGGCTGTTGGTGGCGGGGAACCCGATGGCCAGCAGGAGCGACTGCACGTCGCGGGAGAACTCGAGTGAGGTGGTGCTCCACACCGGGTAGCCGTTGGTGACGGTGCCGTCGGCCTCGTACAGGCCCCGGAGGAACGCGGCGTAGACCTCGCGGTCATTGGCGTGGAGCACGGCGTCGGGGATGTGCGGCACGTGACCCTTGCCCTGGTGGCCCTCGGCCGGCAGGCGCTTGGCGAACCCACACGCCTCCCACCACAGCACCACCCGCACCGAATCGATGCGGACCTCGGTGTAGCCCTGCTTCGGAGCCACCGCCGCAGCCAGGCCGAAGACCTCCTTGCTCAGCTGGCGGAGGCGCTCCACGACGTCGAAGTCGCCATCGGTGACGCAGAGGCGCAGCCCCCGGGCATGCAGGGAGCCGTCGCCCATGAAGTACCCGATCAACTCGGCCAGGTCGGCCGTCATGGAGCGCGGCGCCGAGGCGGTGTGCTCGCCCGTCCAGTACGCCTCGGGCAGCGGCGGCAGGGGGACGACCTGCGGGTCGCCCACCAGCTGGTCGAGGCCGAGCGGGACGAGGTCGCCATCGGCGATGTCGGCCAGGCGCTTCCACTCCCAGGTTCCCGTGGCCTCGTCGACGACCTTCACCCGGTGCTGGGGCGTCCCCTGGATGCGGTAGCCGCGACCGGTGTCGACCGTGACGACCGGCTCGAGGCCGTTGACGTAGAACCTGCTCGTGCGACGCGGCCCCTCGTCGGTCTGCACGGTGACGTCGAGGTCCTGCCACTTGGCTCCCTCGACATCGCCGAGCGACCGGAGGCGGACCAGGCCGCGGTCGGTGGCCACGAGGCTTCCCCCGACCAGACAGCCGGTGGGGGCGAGGACGCTGGCCTGCGAGTTGCGCACGCCGTAGGCCTGGCCCAGGTCGACCGCCGCGTCCCACTCCTCCTGGGCGGCCGACAGCAGCTCGGGCGGCACCTTCTCCTCGTCGATCTTCGCCACCTCGTCGCGGTGCATGCGCAGGACGCGCTGCATGTGCTCGGCGTTGTCGTGGTAGCCGGCGAAGGGCCCCATGCGGGCCGCGATGCGCGCCGACGTGGCGTAGGCGCCGCCGGTGAGCAGGGCGGTGATGGCGGCGGCCCACGCCCGGCCCTCGTCGGAGTCGTAGGCCATGCCCTCGGCCATCAGCAGGGCGCCCAGGTTGGCGTAGCCGATGCCGAGCTGGCGGAAGTTCCGCGACGTCTCGGCGATCTTCTCGGTTGGGTAGTCGGCGTTGCCCACCAGGATCTCCTGGGCCGTGAACACCACCGCGGTGGCGGCCCGGAACCCCTCCACGTCGAAGGTGCCGTCCGGGTCGAGGAAGTGGAGAAGGTTGAGACTGGCGAGATTGCAAGCTGAGTTGTCGAGGTGCATGTACTCGGAGCAGTTGCGCACCACCAGCCCGTTGACCACGTACGAGTGGTTGCGGGGCTCGCTCAGGTTGTAGGTGAGCTCGATGCCCTCGTCGGTGCGCTCGACCAGACGGGCGGCGGTGTCGACGGCGTAGAAGCCGCGGGCGCGGCCCTCGGTGGCGGAGATCAGGGCGGAGGCCTTGGCCGACAGCGAGAAGCCGATGTGCGAGGCGAAGCGCGCCATGGATCCGCTGGTGATGCGCAGGTCGAAGCCCGGGGCCCGGCCGTAGGAGACCTCGGTGCCGTCCCTGCGGGTGTACGGGAGGAGACCCTCGGTCGATCCGCCGCGCACCGCGTGGATGCGGCTGGCGATGCCGAACGTGGTGAGCAGGCGCTGGACGTCGACCAGCAGCTGGCGGGACACCGAGCCGAGGCCGACGTAGCAGCCCTTGGCGTGGTCGACCCGTGCGCAACCGTCGGCGTCGAAGAGGCCGCGCAGGAACGAGGCGGCCACGTCGGAGGGCGCCTGCTGGATGGACCACGGAACCGTCTTCTCGCGGCCGGTCACGCTCTGCACTCCCAGCGCCTCGAGGAAGCGCTTGAACGGGCGGCGGGACAGGCGCAGCTGCGCCGTGCCGTTCTCCTGCTCGGAGACCTTGAGGGGCCGGTCCCCGTTGATCCACTGGAGCAGGTCCTGGTGGCCGGGGAGGACCTCCATGCGGTCGTCGGCCGAGCCGTAGATGGTGGCGGTGGTGGCGCCCGACGTGGAACCGTCACCCACGAGCCAGCCCAGGTAGTGGGCGAACTCAGAGGACCACTCCTCCGGGAACCGCAGCAGGTCGGTGTGCTCGCCCTTGCCCCGGTAGTCGTCGACGTCGGTGGACACCGGGATGGCCCGGTCGGCGGACACGGCGGGCGCCGGGAGGTCGAGCACCTGCACGGCGTCCTCGGCCGTGAGGTCGGCGGCCTCCACGTAGCCCCGGTTGGTGGTGAACAGCCGGTGGGTGGGGGTGCAGCGCACCTCCATGCCGTTGTCGAAGCGCAGGCGCACCACGGGGTTGAACCCCGTGATCATCAGCGCCTCCGGCGTGGTGAGCTGGAGCCGCCGCGCCGGCGCCTCCTCGTTGGTCGCGTCGTGGGTGTACACGGCGAACTGCTCACCGTGGTTCACCCGGTCGAAGAGCTCCTTGAAGGCGACCAGGCCCTTGTCGGTGTGGACCAGCGCGTCGCCGGTGAAGCATGGGTTGCTGCCGTTGATCCGGCCCGTGGTGGCGGCGGTGAGCCAGCGGTTGATGGTGGAGTCGAACTGCATGCCCGGGTCGGCGCACTCCCACGTGGCCTGGGCGATCTGGCGCATGAGGTCGCGCGCCCGCACCGTCTGCACGACCTCGCCCGTGGTGCGGGCCCGGAGGTGCCAGTCGGCGTCGTCCACCACCGCCTGCATGAACTCGTCGGTGACCCGCACCGAGTTGTTGGCGTTCTGGTACTGGATGGAGTGGCTGTCGCGGCCGTCGAGGTCCATGTCGAAGCCGGCGTCGCGCAGGGCCCGGGCCTTGCGCTCCTCGGTGGCCTTGCACCAGATGAACTCCTCGATGTCGGGATGGTCGACGTCGAGGATCACCATCTTGGCCGCTCGCCGGGTGACGCCCCCGCTCTTGATCGTTCCGGCCGACGCGTCCGCTCCCCGCATGAAGCTCACCGGCCCCGACGCCGTGCCGCCGCCCCCGAGGCGCTCCTTGGACGAGCGGATCCGGCTCAGGTTCACGCCGGCCCCGGACCCGCCCTTGAAGATGACCCCCTCCTCCACGTACCAGTTGAGGATCTCGTTCATGGAGTCGCCCACGGCCAGGATGAAGCAGGCCGACGCCTGCGCCGGCCGGCCCTTGACGCCGATGTTGAACCAGACCGGCGAGTTGAACGCCGCCTTCTGGCGCACGACCAGGTGCTTGAGCTCGGCGTTGAAGGCCTCGGCCTCGGCCCGGTCGACGAAGTAGCCGTCCTTCACACCCCAGCCGGTGATGGTGTCGGCCACCCGGTCGATGACCTGGCGCAGCGACGTCTCGCGCTCGGGCGTGCCCGGGTTCCCGCGGAAGTACTTCTGGGCCAGGATGTTGGTGGCGTTCACGCTCCAGGTGGAGGGCACCTCCACCCCCAGCTGCTCGAAGGCCACCCTGCCGTCGGCGAAGTTGGTGATGCGGGCGTCACGCCGCTCCCACGTCACCTCGTCGTAGGGATGGACCCCGTCGGTGGTGAAGTGGCGGCGGATGCCGATTCCCATGCGCTCCGGGGCCATGGCCATGGCGTGAAGCCTCCTGTCCTTGGGGGGTGGGTGCGATCCGTGGGGCGAACTGGGCTGGCCACACCGCCATCCTGCTCCAGACACAACATGTTGTGTGTAGGCGGCGGGTGAGCCACGAGATGCGGTAGCTATTACAGCACTGGAATTACACCTGTGTCAATGGTTCCGCCCTCGCGAAACCGCTGGCCACGAGCCATTCGCGAAGTTTCCCCGGCGGGCCGGGGCGACCCGCTTGAGCGTCATGTGCGACAAGGGGCTAGTGTTCCGCCTGCTCGCTGACAACCAGGTGGGAGTCCAACCCGAGCATGCGCGACCTCAACGTGATCCTCACCCGGCCCGAGTTCATCTTCCCGGTCCTCGCCATCCTGGCCGTCACCGTCACGGCCCTGAGGATGACCGCGGTGAACAGGAAGGAGACCAGGCGGGCCGCCGTCTCCCACATCAACCGGGTGCAGCGCGACATCGACGAGGACGACGAGGACGGCATGGCCGTCCACCCCGGCGGCGACCGGGAGCGGTCCCCCGCCAGGCCCTCGCTGGCCGCCGACCATCCCAAGGTCACCTTCGCCGACGTGGCCGGCCTGGACGAGCCCATCTCCGAGCTGCGCGAGGTCACCGAGTACCTCTCCGACCCCGAGCGGTTCCAGCGCCTCGGCGCCGAGCTGCCCCGCGGCATCCTGCTGCACGGCCTCCCCGGCTGCGGCAAGACCCTGCTGGCCCGGGCCCTGGCCGGCGAGACCGGCGTGCCCTTCTACTTCGTGTCGGCGTCCAGCTTTGTGGAGAAGTTCGTGGGCGTCGGGGCGGCCCGGGTGCGGGAGCTGTTCGTGGAGGCCAAGAAGAACGCCCCCGCCATCGTCTTCATCGACGAGCTGGACGCGGTGGGCCGCAAGCGCGACGGCGACGGCGGCGGCAACCGCGAGTTCGACCACACCCTCAACCAGCTGCTGGTGGAGCTGGACGGGTTCGTGGGCTCGTCCGGCGTCCTGCTCCTGGCCGCCACCAACCGGCCCGAGCTGATCGACCCCGCCCTGCTGCGCCCCGGCCGCTTCGACCGCCGCATCCGCATCGACCCGCCCGACGTGCGGGGCCGCGAGAAGATTCTCCGCCTCCACGCCGCCAAGCGGCCCTTCTCGGGCCGGGTCGACTGGGCCGAGGTGGCCGCCAGCAGCGCCGGCCTCTCCCCCGCCGAGCTGGCCAACATCGTCAACGAGGCCTCCCTCCTCGCCGCCCGCCGCCACCACCCCCGCATCTCCCCCGAGGACGTGGAGGAGGCCGCCACCCGGGTCCTGTCCGGGCCCCGGACCTCCCGGGTCATGGACGACGAGGAGAAGGAGCTGGCGGCGGTGCACGAGGCCGGCCACGCCCTGCTCTCGGTCCTGGTGCGGGGCATGCAGATGCCGGCGCGGGTGTCGATCGTCGGCCGCAGCGGCTCGTTCGACAAGTCGGTGTGGTCGCCGGCCGACGAGGGCGGCGTCGTCACCAAGCGGGAGCTGATCGCCCAGCTCATCGTGCTCCTGGGCGGGCGGGCGGCCGAGCTCAACGCCTTCGGCGAGCCCAGCACCCGGGCCGAGGACGACCTCGAGCACGCCGCCACCCTGGCCCGCCGCATGGTGGAGCGCCTGGCCATGACCGGCCGCTACGAGCTGGCCGCCGGCCGCAAGAGCGACCCCGTCTACTTCGAGGGCAGCGCCGGCGGCGCCGAGGTGCGCCAGCTCCTGGCCCGCTCCGAGCACGCGGCCCAGGTGATCCTGAAGGACAACCGGACCGCGCTGTTCGCCATCGCCGACGCCCTGGCCGAGCGAGAGACCCTCACCGGCGCCGAGCTGCTCCACCTGGCCGGGAAGGCGTCGGCGCCGGCCGCCCTGGCCGGCGTCCGGCAGATCAACGCCGGCTGACGGACTCGGGCTCGGGCCCGGCCCGAGGAGCCCATTACCCTGGGCCGGATGCGCCGCCGCACCAAGATCGTCGCCACCGTCGGCCCTGCCTCCGAGCAGCCCGAGACGCTGCGGGCCATGGTCTCGGCCGGCATGGACATGGCCCGGCTTTCGCTGGCCCACGGATCCCTGGAGGAGACGCTCGAGCGCCTGCGTGTCCTGCGCAAGGTGGCGGAGGCGGAGGACACCCACCTCGGCGTACTGGCCGACCTGCCCGGGCCCAAGATCCGCGCCGCCGGGTTCCCCGAGGGCGGGGTGCACCTGGCCGAGGGCAGCATGGTCGACCTGGCGCCGGCCGACGGCAGGGACGCCAGCGGCTCCACCCGGGTCGCGGTCGACCACCCCGCCCTGCTGTCCGACCTGCGGGTGGGCGACAGGGTGGTGCTGGGCGACGGCGCCATCCAGATGGTGGTGCGCGACCTCGACGCCGACCGGGCCCGGGCCGAGGTGATGACCGGTGGATGGACCCAGGGACGCCCCGGCGTGGCGCTGCCCCCGGGTCGCTTCACCGGCTCCTCGCCCACCAGCGAGGACCTGCGCCTGCTGGCCGCTCTGGCCGACGCCGAGGTCGACGCGGTGGCCATCTCGTTCGTGCGGTCGGCCGAGGACATCCAGCGGGCCCGGGCCGCCCTGCGGGGCGCCACTCCCATGCTGGTGGCGAAGATCGAGACGCAAGAGGCCGTCGACGACCTCGAGCGCATCATCGAGACCGCCGACGGGGTGATGGTGGCCAGGGGCGACCTGGGCATCCGCTGCGCGCTGGAGGACGTCCCGATCTACCAGAAGCGCATCATCTCCCGGGGCGTGGCCTACGGGCGCCCGGTGATCACCGCCACCCAGATGCTCGAGACCATGGTGCGCGAGACCGTGCCCACCCGGGCCGAGGTGAGCGACGTGGCCAACGCCGTGTTCGACGGCACCAGCGCCCTGATGCTGTCGGGCGAGACGGCGGTCGGGGTCAACCCGGTCAACGCCGTGCGCACCATGTCCACCATCGCCGTGCGGGCCGAGCGCGAGTTCGACTACGAGGGGTGGGGCAGCCGCCTCGGGCGCCAGCAGAGCGCCGCGGCCCACGGGGCGCCGGTGTCGATCCGCATCACGGCCGCCATATCGGCCGCGGCGTGGCGGGCCGCCACCGACGCCGAGGTGGCCGCCATCATCGCCTGCACCAACACCGGCGCCACGGCCCGGGCCATCTCCCGCTTCCGGCCCACCGTGCCCCTGCTCGGGGTCACGCCGTCACTGGCCACGGCCCGGCGCCTGTCGGTGGCGTGGGGCATCACCCCCGTCCTGGCCGACTGGCACGGCTCCACCGAGGACATCGTGTGGTTCGCGGTGAAGGCGGCGGCCGAGTCCGGCGTCATCCGCACCGGGGACCTGGTGGCGGTGCTGGTGGGCTCCCCCACCGAGCCCGAGCAGGTCACCGACAACCTGCGCCTGGTCCGGGTCCAGTGACCCGCCGCGACGATCCCTCCACTCCCGAGTAAATAACCCGCCGAAACGGCGGGTTATTTACTCGGGACGGGGTCGAGGCGACGGTGGGCGAGCTCGACCCGGCGGGAGTCGGCGATGCGGGCCAGGGCCACCAGCTGGCGGCGCTCACGGGCCCGGAAGGGGCGGCCCTGGCGGCCCAGCACCAGGCCGACGTCGGCGGTGGGCAGGCCGGCCCAGGCGATGTCGTCGGGCCCGGTGTCGGCACCCACCACCGCGGCCGAGGTGCGGGAGCCGTGCAGGAACGCCCCCAGCCAGGCGGCGGGCGGTGCCTCGCCGGCGGTGGCCAGCTCCTCCGGACCCTGGAGGTCGAGGAGCACGGCCCAGTCGGCGTCGAAGTTGGCGCAGCCGTGCGAGCACAGGGCGTCGAACAGGCCGTCGAGGGTGCGCTGCTCCACCAGGACCGCCGCCGCCTCCAGCGCGCCGAGGCGCTGGTCCCGCACCGAGTCGGGGGCCAGGCGCACGTCCTCCACGTCGACGCCGTCGACCTGGCCCATCTCGGCCGCCAGCAGCGGGACAAGGTCGTCGCTCGGGAGGTCGACCACCAGCTCGTCGATGGCCCGTCCACCGCCCCGCTCGAGGATGTCGATCCCCACCAGGTCGCCGCGCACGGCGCCGATGCGGCTGGCCACGGCCCCCAGGGCGCCGGGCCGGTCCGGGAGCCAGACGCGTACGACGTAGGTCGTCATCGGGGCCACCGTAGGGGGCGGAGGTGAACGGGCTGTTTCCGGCGGGCGAAGGTACAGGAAACCGTCATCGACCCCGGCCGCTCACAGCTCGGGCAGCCCCCGGCGGATGTTGCGGACGGCCTGGGCGATGCGCTGCTCGTTCTCGATGAGGGCGAAGCGGACGTAGCCCTCGCCGCCGGGCCCGAAACCGACGCCGGGCGACGTCGCCACCTCGCAGTCCCGCACGAGCCGCTTGGCGAACTCCAGGCTGCCCTCGGCCCGGTACGGCTCGGGGACGGGCGCCCAGACGAACATGGTGCCCTTGGGCCGTTCGAGGGTCCATCCGATCCGGACCAGCCCGTCGACCAGCGCGTCCCGCCGGCTCTGGTAGATCTCGTTGACCAGCTTGGGGTAGTCGCCGGCCTCGTTCATGGCAACCGTGGCCGCTATCTGGATGGGCTGGAAGGTGCCGTAGTCGAGGTAGCTCTTGAGCTTGGTGAGGGCCTGCACCACGGCCGCGTTGCCGACCAGGAACCCCACCCGCCAGCCCGCCATGGAGAACGACTTGGTGAGCGTGTAGAGCTCGACGGCCACGTCCTTGGCCCCCGGGACCTGCAGGATCGACGGCGGCTGGTACCCGTCGAAGGCGGTGTCGGAGTAGGCGAAGTCGTGGACGAGCATGACCTCGTGCTCGCGGGCGAAGTCCACGATGCGCTGCATCCAGGCCAGGTCGACGCAGGCCGTGGTGGGGTTGTGGGGGAAGGAGAGGACGATCACCCGCGGCTTGGGCCACTGGTTCTCCCACGCCTCCATCAGGTTGGCGAAGAAGTCCTCGTCGGGCCCCACCCGGATCTGCTGCACCTCGGCGCCGGCGAACAGGGCGGCGTAGACGTGGATCGGGTACGAGGGCGAAGGGACGAAGGCGGAGTCGCCCGGGCCGAGCAGGACCCACATCAGGTGGGACAGTCCCTCCTTGGCCCCGATGGTGGTGACGATCTCGCGATCGGGGTCGAGGTCGACGCCGAAGCGGCGCAGGTACAGGTCGGCCACGGCCAGGCGCAGCTTGGGGATGCCCTTGGACGACGAGTACCGGTGGTTGCGCGGGTTGTGCACCGCCTCGGACAGCTTGTCGACGGCCACGTCGGGCGAGGGGATGTCGGGGTTGCCGAACCCGAGGTCGACGACGTCGCTGCCGGCGCGCCGGGCCTCGATCTTGAGGTCGTTGATGATGCTGAAGACGTAGGGCGGCAACCCGTTGATGCGGCGGAACTCCACGCGGTCAGTCTACGAGCGCCCCGGAGGCGGCGGCGACGGATTCGACCGCCTCGGGGGAGCCCGAGCCCACGGGCGCCACCACGGCCCACGTGGCGCCGGCCGCCGCCACCTCCTGCAGCAGGGCGGCCAGGCCGGCGCGGCCGACCGAGCCCAGGTCGACCTGGCCCGCCCACGTCACCTCGGCCCGCCCGGCCGCCGCCACCGCCTCGACCGCCACCTCGGCGGCGCCGGCCCCCCACAGGTTCACGGCCCCGGCCTCGGCCCGGCCCACCCGCAGCGTCTCCTCGGACCGCGCCCCGACCCAGGTGGTGACGCCGGCAGCCCGCAGCTGCCGGCACACCCCGGCCAGCCGGGACAGGCGCTCGGGCCTGGGGACGAGGGCCACGCCGTAGGCCCGGTTCTCGGCCCGGCTGAGGCGGTCGCCGATGCCGAGGCCGGCGATCAGCCGGGACCCGGCCATGCGGGCCAGTGTGGCCATGGTGGCGACCAGCACGGCGTCGGGGAGGAGGCCCACCCTGGCCACCAGCGTGCCCACCGCCACCCGCTGCGTCTCGACGAGCAGCGCCGCGGCCAGCACCGGGCCGGCCAGCGCCGGACGGTCGGGCCGGCCGATGGGCCAGAGGTGGTCGAACACGAACACGCCGTCGAGGCCCGCCGCCTCCGCCCGCCGGGCCGTGTCGATGCAGGCGCCGGCGTCGTCGCGGAACTGGGGAAGGGTCATCCCCACCTTCACGCCGGCAGCTCCTCCCCCGCCAGCAGGGCGGCCCCGATGGCGCCGGCGTGCTCGCCCAGGACGGCGGCCTCGATGCGCACGTCCCGCTTCCCGCCGCCCAGGGCCAGGTCGGCGAAGCGGGCCCGCACCGGGTCGAGGAGCACGTCGCCCGCCTCCACCAGGCCGCCGCCGAGCACGACCACCTCGGGGTCGAAGACGTTGGCGAGGTTCACCAGGCCGAGGGCGACCCACCACGCGAACCGCTCCATCACGGCCAGGGCCTCGCCGTCCCCCTCGGCCGCGGCGGCGGTGACGTGCTCGCCCCGCACCGCCTCGGGATCGCCGCCGGCCAGCCCGGCCAGGCGCCCGAGCGGGCGGGCCGCGGCCGACTCCCGCCCCAGCCGCCCCAGCCCGCCGCCGGAGGCGAAGCGCTCCCAGCACCCCCGCTGCCCGCACGGGCAGGGAGGGCCGTCGGGGTCCACCACCATGTGGCCGATCTCGCCGGCGAAGCCGTTGGCGCCCCGCAGGACGTGCCCGTCGACCACGACGCCCCCGCCGATCCCGGTCCCGAGCGTCACGAGCAGGGCGTGGGCGCAGTCCCGCGCCGCCCCGGTGCGGCTCTCGGCCCAACCCGCGCAGGTGGCGTCGTTGTCGACCCGCACCACGGTGGACGCGAAGCGCTCCTGCAGGGCGGCGCGGACATCCAGGTCCTCCACGCCGGGGAGGTTGGGGGCCACGCGCAACACGCCGGCCAGGCTCACAAGACCGGGGACGCCGACCCCGAGGGCGGCGGCCGGCCCCAGGGCCGCGGCCACGCCGGCCAGCGCCTCCAGCACGGCGGGCCCGCCCCGGGGCGTGGCGACGCGGTGCTCGGCCAGGACGGTGCCGTCGGGTCCCACGGACACCCCGAGGCACTTGGTGCCGCCGAGGTCGATCCCGACGAGCCGGGGAGGAGGGCTCAGAAGCGCAGCAGGGCGCCGATGCGCCCCATGACGTCGAGGTCGGGGTTGCCCACCACGACCTCGATCCGGCACGACTGGGCCAGCGCGTCCTCCACCGCCTCCTCCACCACGTCGTCGACGCGGGTCATGGTGGCGTCCGGGCACACGGGACAGGCCGGACCCCGCACCGCCAGGTGGGCGCACGACGGGCAGCGCCAGCCCGGCGCCTCGTACCCGTCCGACACCAGCAGGGTGTCCACCCTGCGCTCCACCAGGGCCGACAGGACGCCGGGCAGGCCGGCCACCCCGCCGTTGCCGGCGCCCACCGCGTCCCGGAGACGGGACACGGCCGCCGCCTCCTTGCTGCGCTCGATCTGGCCCTGCACCCCGAGCGCGGCCTCGATGATCGTGGCGTCGGAGGCGTTGACCGGCACGTTCAGGCGGGCCGCGATCCGCTCCCTCAGGTAGGAGTGCAGCACCCGCTCGAGCTCGTTGGCGATGTCGTCCGGGGCACCCACGACCAGGTGGGCGAAGGCCTGGTCCTGGAACACCGAGAAGGCCACGTCGGCGGCCCGCTTCAGGTGGTGGTGGGCGGCGTCGGCGCTGTGGTCGCGCACGTGGTCCTTGTCCCAGTCCCCCCGGTCGTCCTCGTGGCGGGGAAGGACGTCGAACAGCTCGCTCTTGTCGACCAGCTGGCCCAGCTCGAACACGAACATGCGGGCCCGCTGGCGGTCGGCCAGCAGCACGCCGAAGCGCTCGTGCTCGTCGATGACGGCCTCGAGCTGGCGCACGTGGGGCGTGGCGTTCACCACCAGCTGGTTGCGCACCGACACCGGCAGCTCGAGCACCTCCCACAGGCCGGCCTTCACGCAGGAGAACAGGGCCAGTCCCCGGGTGCGGGACCGGTCGATGCCGCCCTTGACGTAGGCCTCGATGCGGCGCAGGTCCTCGCTGTCGGCCCGGTGGTCGGCCGACGCCTCGTTCGCATGGCGCAGCAGGGCGTCGAAGTGGATCTCGTAGTCGTGGGGGCGAACGAAGCGGCGCCCGTCCACATCGAGGTAGAGGGAGACGACCGGACCGTCACCCCCCTTGAACGTGGCAAGCGAGCGGATGACGTCCTGGCTGAGTACGGCCACTCCACCTCCGAGATGTTCGCGGTCGGACCTACCTGCGCGGATGGTAGCCCGCTCCCCGCGGAGCGGATTCCGGGAAGTCTCACGTTCGCCGGGCGGCTGCCCGGGTCCCCGGACTCGGGACGGCGCCGGCGGGGACGGGGCGGGCGCCGGCGGGGGCGGGCGGGCCTTCCGGCCCGGCCCGGTGGGCGGGGTGCGGGGCCGGAAGCGGCCGTGGCGGGCGCCCCAGAGGCCGGCCAGGCCCTGGCCCCACATCGGCGCCAGGACCCCGAAGGCGAGGCCGGTGTTGGGACGGGCGCCGGCGGTGGCGAAGGCCACGATGATCTGGACGGCCAGCGAGCCCAGCAGCAGCCGGCGCTCGGCCCTGGGCGCGCCCTCCAGGAAGAACAGGCCGGCCATGGTGAGCTCCTCGCGGCGGCTGCGGACCGCGGCCCGCAGCAGGGCGGCCACGAACGCGACGGCGCCGGCGGCGAAGAGGGCCAGGGCCACGCTGACGGACACCACGACCGCGTCGGGCTCGGCCGTGGCGACCACGGCGGTGGCGGTGAACAGGGCGGTGCCGGCCCACGACGCCTTGACGATGCCGGCGCCGGTCACCGGTCGAAGCCGGGCCGGGCGGCGTGCACGGTCCCGCCCCGGTCGTCGCGGCCGGCGCCGGTCACCGGTCGAAGCCGGCCAGGACGGCGTGCAGGGTCCGGGCCAGGTCGTCGTAGGCGAAGCGCTCCACCGCCCGCCGGCGGGCCGCCTCCCCCATGGCGGTGCGGCGGGCGGGGTCGTCGAGCAGGCTCCCCACCGCCGCCGCCACCGCGCCGGCATCGGCCGGCCGGCGCACCACCAGGCCGGTCTCGCCGTCGGCCACGGCGTCGGCCGCTCCCCCGCTGGCGCCCGCCACCTGGGGCACGCCGCAGGCGGCCGCCTCCAGGAACACGATGCCGAAGCCCTCCTCCTCCAGCCCGCCCCACCGGGAGCGGCACGGGGCCGCGAAGACGTCGGCACAGCCGTAGAGGGCGGGAAGATCGTCGTCGGCCACCCGGCCCAGGAAGCGCACCGGCGCGGCCGCCCGCTCGGCCAGGCGCCGGAGCCGGGGCAGGTCCCGGCCCCTGCCCGCGATGGCCACCACCAGGCCGGGACGGCGCGGGGCGAGGAGGGCGGCGGCCCGCACCAGGGCGTCGAAGCCCTTGCGGGGCACCAGCCGGCTGACGCCCACCACCAGCTCGGCGTCGGGCGCCACCCCCAGGCCGGCGCGTGCCTTGGCCCGCTCCTCGGGCGACAGGGGCCGGAAGCGCCCGCCGTCCACGCCGGGCGGCACGACCGTCACTGGCGGGCCTGCGCCCCGGGCCGCCTGCCGGGCCTGGCCGGCCGGGTAGGCGCCGGCCGCCACGACGTGGGCGGCGCCGGCCAGCACCCTGGCCAGGGCCCGGCGGCCCCCGGGGAGGCGGCCCGGCACGGTGATCTCGGCGCCGTGGACCACCACCACGTAGGGAAGCCCGAGGCGGGGCCCCACCAGGCCGAGGGGCAGGGCCGGGTCGAGGACCACCACCGACGCCCCGACCTCGGCGGCCAGCGCTCTGATCCGCTCGACCAGGGCCGGCGTGGGGAGCAGCACCCGCCGGCGGGCCCGCACCACCCGGAAGGGCTGGGCCGCGTCGAAGGCGGCCGCGTCCGGGTGGGGGGTGGTGAGCACGGTGACCTCGTCCGCCGGCAGCCGGCGCCACAGCTCCCACAGGTACGACTGGATGCCGCCGACCTTGGGCGGGAAGTCGTTGGTGACGAGGAGGTGGCTCACCGGCCGGACGCCGCCGTGACCAGGTCGGTCCGGCCCAGCCGGGCCGCGGCCCACTCGGCGTGCTCGCGCACGATGGCGTCGTCGCTGGCCAGGGCCGCGGCCAGGACCCGGGCCACCTCCGGGTCGTCGCCGTGGCCCACGTTGCCGAGGGCGACCAGGGCGTTGCGGCGCAGGTAGCGGGGCTGGCGGCGGGGCACGTACCAGCGGCCGTAGCGGGCCAGCAGCTCGTCGTCCCCGGCGTCCAGCAGGGCGATCAGCGGCACCCAGGCCTCGTCACCGGGCCGGGCCGGGGGCGGCGGCCGCCGCCGGTCGGCAGCCCGGTTGGGCGGACAGACCTCCTGGCACTCGTCGCACCCGTAGATGCGGTCGCCCAGCGCCTCGCGGTACTCCACCGGGAAGCTGCCGGGTGCCTCCAGCAGCCAGGCCAGGCAGCGCCGGGCGTCGAGCACGCCCGGCGCCACCAATGCGCCGGTGGGGCACGCCGGCAGGCAGCGGGTGCAGGAGCCGCAGCCGTCCTGGGCCCGGTCCACGGCGGTGGGGAGGGGGGCGTCGGTGACCACCGACCCGAGCACGAACCACGACCCCATGCCGGGCAGCAGCAGGTTGGCGTTCCTGCCGTACCAGCCCAGGCCGGCCCTGTAGGCCGCCTCCCGGTCGACCAGGGCGTTGTCGTCGACCAGGACCCGGGCCCGCCAGCCGCGCTCCTCCAGGCGCCTGGCCACCGCGCCGAGGGCGGTCCGCAGCGGGGCGTAGGCGTCGTCCCACGAGTAGCGCGCCACCCGGCCCATCGGGCCGGTGCTGTCGTCGGGGGGCGGGTCGGCCCGCCGGTAGGAGCGGGCGCCGACCACCAGGGCCCGGGCGCCCGGCACCGTGCGGCCCGGATCGGTGGCGCGGGCCGGGTCGCCGTAGGTGAAGTGCATGCCGCCGTGGAGGCCGGCCGCCTTGCGCTGCTCCAGGGTGCGCCTGGTGCCCTCGAAGGGGCCGGCCGGGGCGAAGCCCACCGCGTCGACGCCGCCGGCCCGCGCCAGGCCGGCCAGCTCCTCGGCGAGGGTCGTGAGCTCGGCGGGCACGGCCCCATGCTTGCAGGCGGCCGGTCCGCCCGGCCGCCGCCCCCGGGACGTCGCTTCAGATGCTGCCGGCCCGGCGGGCCGCCACCCTGGCGCCGCCGGGGCGGGGCGGGGGCGGCGACGCGTCGTCGCGGTCCCGGGCCGGGCCCGGCGCCGTGGGTGGCGGCGAGGAGAGGATCACGACCGCGGGCCGGTCCTCGGCCGACTCGCCCAGATCCGGGCGGGGCAGCGGCGGGGCGACCACCGGGGGCCGGGCCGGGCCCTTCCCGGCCGGCCCGGCCCGGGGTCCGGGCGCAGGACCGACGTCGCTCGACCCCGCAGCGGCGCCCGGAGTGGCGCGCGGGGCGGGGCGGGGCGGCGACTGGGGTCGGGGCGGCGGCATGGCCCGGGGTTCGCCGGCGGCCCGGGTGGGGCCGGCCGGCGCACCGTCGGCGGCGGGGTCCCGGCGCCGGCCCGGCGCGGGCTCGGGGGGCGGTACCGGCGCGAACTGGCGCCCCGGAGCCGGCCCGGGCGACGGCTCGGAGGGGCGTGCCTGCTCGCCGCTCCCGGGCGCCTCGGCCCGGGGAGGCTCGGCCGGGCGGGACGTCCGGTCGGTGCCCGCCGGAGGGGCCGGGCCCCGGGCCGCCGGCCCCGGGCGCGGCGGCACCGGGCGGACGGGCGGGCCGTAGGGGCTCCCCATGCGCCGGCCGGGCAGGGACGTGGCCCTGTTGGCCATGTTCATCGGCGACGGCGGCCGGGCCAGGTGGCTGGGCCGCTCAGGGACCGGCTCGGCTGGTGGCGCGCCCGTGGAGGACCCTGGCGCCGCCTTCTTGGGAGGACGGGCCGTGCGGGGCGCCGGTTCCCTGGCCGCCCTGGTACCAGGGCTCCTGGCCGGGGCCCGCTGCGCGCCAGCGCTCTTCGCCATGGCGGCCGGCTTGCCCGCCGCGGCCCTGGCGCCAGCGCTCTTCGCCATGGCGGCCGGCTTGCCCGCCGCTGCCCTGGCGCCGGCGCTCTTCGCGACCGGGGCCGCCCTGCCCGTGGCCGTGCCCCCGGCGCCGCTACCGGCGGCCGCGGCCCTCCCCCCGGCCTTGGCGCCACCGGTCCCGCCGGCGGCCCCGGCCTTGCCCCCCGCCGCCTTTGGGCCACCGCTCTTGGCGCCCCTGGTCACACCGGCGGCCGCGGCATTGCCCCCGGCCGCCTTGGCGCCACCGCTCTTGGCGCCCCTGGTCACACCGGCGGCCGCCGCCTTGGCGCCACCCGTCACACCGGCGGCCGCCGCCTTGGCGCCGGTGGCCCTTGCCTCCGGTGCCCTTCCGGCCGCGGCACCCCTGCCCGCCGTGCTGGTGCTCCTTCCCGCCGCCTTGGCACCGGCCGGCGCCGGCCGGGCGCCGGCTGCGCCCCGCGTCGTCGCGGCCTTGGCTCCAGCCGCGGCGGCCCGACCCTTGCCGGCGCTCGCCGCCTTGCGCGGGACGGGCCTCCGGCCCGGGCGCGGCTTCCCGGCTCGCGCCTCGACCGGCGCCGGCGCGCCGGCCTCGGCCTCGCCGTTCCCGTGCTCCACCGGCTCCAGCCGGGGCCGGCGCCGGCCCGGCTCCACGTGGCCGAGGTCGGAGGCGATGCGGTTGCGGGCGGTGAGCGTCTGCTCCCGGAGGTCGACCTCCCACTCCGCCGCCTGGCGCCGCTGACGGTTGGCATAGGTGAACCGGACGGCCCAGCGGGCCCCGTGGAGGTTGAAGGCGCTCCACCCGGCTGTGAACACGTCGTCGGAGAAGCGCACGCCGCGGTCGGTGAGGTTCCACTGCACCGACTCGGCCAGCGGCTCGATCGACGGCCCGAGGCGGGACTTGGCGAACGTGAGCTTCTGGGCGCTCTCCACCACGCGGGCCTGCTCGGCCAGGATGGGATCGGCGAAGCGGCGGACCCAGTCCTCGTCGACGCCGGCCTGCCCCGCCACCTCGGCGATGGTGCTGCCGGCCCGGAGGCGGGCCTGGATCTCGCGGGGGCTCAGGGAGCTGACCGGGCGGGTGCGGCGCGCCGGGAGGGTGTCGCGCGCCGGCTCGCCCGCCGCGTCCGGGACGTCCTCGCCGAACTCCTTGCGCCGGCGGGCCTGCTCGAGGGAGGCCACCAGCTCGTCGTCGAGCGCCACGACGAAGCCGCCCGACTTCGCGCCCTTACGAGGACTGAGGATCAGCCCGTCGATGTCCTTTGTGAAGCCGACGAGGTGGAGCTTCTTCACTCTGCCTCGGAACGTACCACCCGCTCCCAGCGGGACCGGGGATGCCGGCGGTCAACCGCTCCTGCGCTGGTGCCGGAGGCCGGGCACGAGCCCGGCGCCGGCCAGGAGGCGGACGGCCCGCTCCTCCTCGGCGTCGATGATCACCGCGTCGGTCGGCTCCCGCCCGCAGATGAAGGTGACGACGCAGTCGGTGCACGCACCGGTGCCCTGCGCCGAGCAGTCGTCGCAGCTGATGGTGAACGAAGTGGCCATGGCCCGAGTGTGGCGTGAGGGTGAGACATTCACCTGCGGCCCGGGGTGTCACGCCCGCCCGAGGACGGCGGCCAGCTGGCGGCTCGACACGACGCTGGCGCCGCGCCGGCGGGCGCCGTCCTGGACGCGGCGGTCGCTGGTGGCCACCACTACCGGCCGGGGGATCGGCGTCTCGTCGACGAGGGTCAGGATCACGTCGTCGGCCTCCACGTCCGGCGGCGAGAACGAGACCCGCACCCCGGTGCGGCCGGGTCGGGCATGAAGGCCCCCGACGTCGGCGCCGTCGAACACCACGTGGATGCGGGCCCCGGTGCGGGCCGCCAGCTCGGTCAGGGCGTCGACGAGCCGGCCTCGCAGCTCGAGGGGCTCCACGTCGGGCCACAGCGCCTTGGCCGCGTTGTAGCCGTCCACCAGGACGAGCACGTCCGGCACCCGCATCAGGTGGGCGGCGGCCTCGGCCGTGTCCTCGAACACGGCCGGCGGCAGCGCCGCGGGGCGGCGGCGCGGCGGCGCAGGGGGCCGGGAGGGACGGTCGCGCTCGGCACCGGCCGGCGCCACCGGCGCACGGGCCGCACCATCCCCGCTCCCGACCCCGCCATCCCCGCTCCCGACCGCGGCCTCGCCCGCGGGGCGCAGAGCGGCCGAGGCCCGGGACAGCGCCTCGGCCAGGGCCCCCGCCGCCCGCGCCGCCTCGGCCACGGCCCCGGCCACGGCCGCGGTGGCGTCCGGCGCCGGGTCGGCAGCGGGGAGCGCGGGCGAGCCGGGCGCCGGCGCCCGACCGGCGGAAGCGGGGGCGGGCTGCGCCGGCGCCGGGCCGGCGGAAGCGGGGGCGGGCGGGGGCGGGGGTGCCGGAGCGGCGGGCCGGGCCGGAGGCGGCGCGCCCGCAGGGGGGGGGGCGGGCGGGGCCGGGGGGCCCGGGGCC
>JBQTJJ010000111.1:0-18935 GCA_052387235.1 Actinomycetota bacterium | reverse complement strand
GCCGAGGTCAGTCGCCGTCGATGTCCAGGCGGCGGGTCTCGCCTGCGGCCAGGCTGAGGTCGACCTTCTCGGCCCAGCTGGCCGAGATGCACCCGCCCTCGCCGCACTCGGCCGGGCTCTCGGCGTAGCCGACGGCCTCGTAGGCGCCGGGGGGCACGGCGCCGAACCGGTACGAGCCGGTGGGGTCGGTGGTGGTGACCCGCTCGGTGCCGTCCGCGGCCACCAGCGTCACCCGGGCGCCGGCCACGGGCCGGCCGCCCCTGGTCACCACGCCGTGCACCACGCCGAGCTGGGGCGCGGCGGCGGCCGTGGTGGTGGCGGCCGGCGTGGCCGGCGGGGCCACGGCGGCGGAGGCCCTCGGAGCCGGGTCGACGGCCCGGACGGGCGCGTCCATCGTGGCGCCGGGGGGCGCAGCGTCAGCGCCGGCAGGCGGTTCGCCGAGGGTGGCCATGGAGGGCAGCTCCCCCGCGATCGTGGAGGCGCCGGGCGACAGCGTCAGCTGTCGGGCGTCGCCGCCGGCGCCGCAGGCGGCGAGGGCGAGCAGCGACGCCAGCGAGGCGGCCGGCATCCCGACGGCCGCCACCCACCGCTGCCGGGACCACTGCCGCCCTCGCCCCCGGTGCATACAGTGAATGTAGCGGGCCAGCCACAAAGCGCAACCCCCCGGCCACGGAACGTGGCACTACGTCGTCGGGGCATTTCGGGCCACCGCCGCGGCCGGGAGCGGGCCCCCCGCCCCGGCCCGGGCGACGTCAGCGGGCGACGTCGGCGCCGGGCCAGGACGGGGCGGGTGCGGCCCGGGGGTGGGCTCTGACCATCCTGAGGGTGAGGGAGACGCGGTCGCCGGCCAGCGGTGCGCCGACGGCGTGGCGGGGCCGGCCGTCGGGGTCACCGGCGAAGCCGGGGGCGCGGAGGAGGACCAGGTCGCCGGCGTGGACGAGGACCTCGAGCGGCGCCCCGTCCTCGGCGCAGACGCGGAAGGGCGCGGAACCGGCCAGCGAGAACACGCAGACGAGCAGGGCGTAGCACTTGCCGTCCCGGTGGAACCCGAGCCCGGCGGCCCGGCCGGTGTAGCGCATGTACCGCGCCTCGGTGGGGACGAAGGCCCGGACGCCGGTGGGCCGGGGCTGGTCAGCGAGGGCGGCCCGCAGGATGGCGATCAGGTCGTTCAGGGCGGGGTGGGCCGGGTCGCCGATGCGGGCCGTGAGCTGGTCGGCCCGCTGGACGACGCCGTTGATCCGGTCCGGCAGGCAGAGGAACCCGTGGCTCGCCGCCTCGGCCTCGGCCACCAGCCGCTCGCGCACGGGCCAGGGAAGGGCCCCGCGCACCACCGCCACACCGGCGCCGGCGACGTCCGTGAGCACGTGGGGATCGAGCCCGTCGGCGAGGGGGCGCCCGCTGTCCGGCTCTCGCACGCCGGCGGAGGGACGACGGTCGGTCTGCATGCGAACCGACTGTGCCATCAGGCCCCGGCGCCGACCTCCCCCGGTCGGGGGAGCTGTGGCCACCCTGCCGGGGGATTGTGGGGACCACGCCCCGGCCCGGGTGCGAGGATCGAGCGACGGCCCTTTCGTCACCGCCCACCCCTACCCCGGAAGGAGGTGAACAGCACATGCGTTCCATCCTCACCCGCATCGCGGTTAGCCTGATCTCGATCGCCGGCGTCGTCCTGACCCAGGCCGGCACCGCTCACGGCAGCAGCCTCAACTGGAGATGACGGCCGAACAGCGCCCGGAGAGGGCTGAGTGACCGGCCCCGGGGCTCCCGCCCGCGACCCCGCACAATTCGTCGCCCTCGCCGTCACGGTGCTCGGCGCCGTGGCGGTGCTGGCCGCCCAGGCCGTCGGCTCCGGCGCGCTCGGCGGGGTGGAGCCCTGGACGGTGGCGGCGTGGCTGGCCTTCTGCGCCGTCGCCAACCTGTTGCCGATCCCCGTCTCCGAGCACGTCTCGTTGAGCCTCAGCAGCTCGGCCAACATCGCCGTGGCCCTCGTGTTCCCCATGGAGGTGGCCGGCCCTCTGGTCTTCGTGGCCGCGCTGTCGGAGTGGGAGATCCGGCGCGAGACCACCCTGCTCCACGCACTCTACAACCGGGCCCAGCTGGCCGCGTCGGTGGCGGCGGCCGCAGCCGTGCTCGACCTGGCGGCAGAGCGGATGTCGCTGCACCCGGCATCGGCGGTCGGGGCCATCGTGGCCTACCAGGCCACCAACCTGGTCCTGGTCGCGGCGGCGGAGACCACCTGCCGCTCGGTCCCCTTCCTGCGCGTCGTCCGCCGCATGCTGCCGCGGGGCCCGGCCGCCGCCACGGCCTACGTGTTCCAGTCCCTCATGGGCCTGGTGATGGGCCTCACCTACCTGAGGGTCGGGGCGTGGGCGGTGGCCGTCCTGATGATCCCGCTCCTCGGGGCCCGCTTCGCCCTGCGGGCCGCCCGCCAGCTCGAGTCGGCGGAACGGGACCGGCGCCGGCTGTCGGACCAGCTGATCGACGAGCGCGAGCGGGAGCGGGCCCGCATCGCCAGCGACATCCACGACGGCGTGCTCCAGCAGCTGGCCGCCCTCCAGATGCAGGCCGACACCGTGGGCTCGGCCCTGCAGGTGGGCCGGCTGGAGACGGCCGCCGAACTGGCCCGCAAGACGGCCGAGGGCGTCGACACCGCCATCGCGGACCTGCGGCGCGCCGTCCGCAGCCTGCGGCGGGTCTCGCTGGACGAGGGCGGCCTGCCCGGCACCCTGAAGCGACTCGGCCGGTCGTTCCACGCCGTGTCCGGCATCACGGTCGACACCGACTGCGACTCGTTCACGGCCGACGTGCCGCTGTCGCTGGAGCTGCTCCTGTGCGAATGTTGCGAGGAGAGCCTCACCAACGTCGCCCGCCATTCCGGCGCCACGTCGGTCCGCATCCGGTTGAGCAGCGACGGGAACGCGGCCGAGCTGGTCGTCGACGACGACGGCGTGGGGCACAGTGGGGGCAGCACGGGCGGGCTGGGTCTCGACCTGGTCCGCGACAAGGTCAACCTCGCGGGAGGAGGAGTGTGGGTCGAGGGGAGGCAGGGGGCGGGGACAGCCGTGACCGTCCGGCTGCCGATCCCGCCGGTGCGGTAGGCCTGGTCACCATCGCCATCGCCGAGGACCACCGCGTGGTGGCCGAGGCGCTGGCCACCATGCTGTCGTTCTCCGAGGGCTTCGAGGTGGTGGGCTTCGCCGACTCCGGCGAGGGGATCATCGACATCGTCGGCAAGAACAGGCCGGACGTCGCGCTGATGGACGTGTCGCTGTCCGGCATGGGCGGCATCGAGGCCACCCGTCGCATCGTCGACCAGCATCCGTGCACGCGCGTGCTGGTGCTCACCATGCACGACGACCCCGAGACGGTGCGCGACGCCATCGCCGCCGGCGCCTCCGGGTTCCTGCCCAAGAACGTCGGCCGCGACGACCTGGCCGGTGCCATCCGGGCCGTGGCCGCCGGCGGCGGGTTCCTGCACCCCTCGGTGACCCGACCCTTCCTCAAGGCGTTCGGGGAGCTGGCCGAGTCGGCGCAGCCCCAGGTCGGCCTCACCGAGCGGGAGCACGACGTGCTGGAGCAGCTGGCCACGGGCAAGTCGACCAGGGAGATCGCCCGGGTGCTCTTCGTGGGCGAGGAGACGGTGAAGACCCACCTGAGCAGCGTGTACCAGAAGCTCGGGGTCTCCGACCGGGTCCAGGCCGTGGCCGCCGCCCTCCGGCGCGGCCTGGTCAAGTGACGGGCGACGACCACGGGCACGGCCCCGACCACCTCTACCGGCCCCTCGGGGGCTTGGACCGGTGGGCGGCGGTCCCGGTCGACGGGGCGGCCTGGGACGGCGCCGTCGAGCGGCTCGGCCGGCTGCGGGAGGCGGACGGGCCCTGGATGGAGCTGGTGGACCAGGGCGCCCTGCTGGCCGCCGCCTACCAGTCGGGAGCGCTGGCCCGCCTGTACCGGGGCGACCGGGCCGCGGCGGTGAAGCTGCTCGGGAGCGGGACGCTCGACGTGATCGCCGGCGGCGGCGGTGGCGGCGGTGGCGGCGGGGCGGATCCGGTGCCGCACGCCGGGGCCGGGTTCGAGGCCCTGTGCTCGGCCCGCGCGACCCCCCTCGCGACCGTGGCCACTGAGGGCTGGATCCGCGCCACCCACGCCGTGGCGTGCCGGGCCCAGGTGACCCACGACGTGGAGACCAGGGCCGGCGTGCGGCCCCACGTCCTCGGCCACGGCGACTACAAGCACCACGCCAACCACCGGCCCACCGGCCCGGGTCTGTGGCGGGCCCATGCTCCCGTGTCCGCCGTCGGGACCGAGATGGCGGCGTTCGCGGCCACGCTGGCGGGAGGGGACCTCCGGGCCCTGCACCCCGTCACCCGGGCCGCCTACTGCCTGCACGGCCTGGCCCACATCCGCCCGTTCGCGGCCGGGAGCGGGCGGGTGGCCCGGGTCCTGGCCGGCGCCCACCTCCTCCACGCCGCCTCCGTGCCCCTCCTGGTCCACTCCGACGACGCCCCTGCCTACGGCGCCGCCCTGGAGGCGGCCGAGGACGCGACGCCGGGCCCGCTGGTGGACCTGGTGCTGCGGTGCTGCGTCGACCTGGCCGACCTGGTCGGCGGCCTGTGCCGGGACCGGGAGGCCGCGCCCGACCTGGCCGCCGCCTACGCCCGGTGGCAGCGGCGGGACGAGGCGGGGTCGGCCCTTTCGGCCCTGCTGGCGGCGGCGGCGGAGGGGGCCCTGGCCCGCCATCGGGCCCGACCGCCTGCGTCGTGGCAGTCCGGCCTGCCCGGCTGCTCGATCGTGGCGCCGGCCGGCGCCGGCGGCGGGGTCCGGATCCGGTGCCCGCTGGGCCACGGCCGCCACCTCGAGGAGGTCCTGGCCGTCGCCGCCCACCCGGCCGGCGGCGGCGGGCCGGCGCTGTCGGCCGAGCTGGCCGGGCTCCGCCTCGAGGTGGATCCGGACGCCGTGGTGCCGTCCGTGTCGGCCGACCTCGCGGCCCGGCTCGACGCCTGGCTCGACCTCGCCGTCGCCGGCCTGGCGGTCCGGGCCGCAGCCGAGGCCGACGGGTAGCGCGAGGCCGTCGCCTCCAGCGCACCCGCCCGCCGACGGCGCCGGCTCCCCGGGTCCCGCCGGGGTCAGGGAGGGGACGGGACGGACAGGACGGTCCCCTCGGCCCCGGCCGTGACCGGCACCGGGCCCCCGCCCAGGCCGGCCACGATGGCGTCGACCTCGTCGTCGCTCCGGGACGGGTCGTGGTGGAACAGCACCAGACTGCGGGCGCCGGCCGCCTCGGCCAGCCCGGTGGCGTACTCCACGGCCGAGTGCCCGTAGCGGGCCCTGGCCGCGAACTCGGCGGCGGTGATCTGGGCGTCGTGGATCAGCACGTCGACGTCCCGGGCCAGGCGCAGCGCCGTCTCGTGGTACTCGCCCAGGCCGTCGGGGCCGGCGCCGACCGCGATCGGGGAGTGGTCGGACAGGTAGGCCACCGACGCCGCGCCGTCCGAGACCCGGAACCCGAAGGTCCGGCCGCCCCCGTGGGGGATGTCGAGGGCCAGCACCGAGAACCCGCCGACGGCGTGCTCCCCCGGCTCCAGGTGGCCGAAGGTCCAGCTCCCCTCCAGCTGGCTCGGCCTGATCGGGAAGTGGGGCGGGCCGAAGGCCCGGGCCAGGACGTCCTCGGCCCGGGCGTCGCCGCCCTGGGCCGGCACCAGCAGCCGGACCGCGCTGTCGGCGCGGTCGCCGGCGGGGAAGAAGGGCAGCCCGTGGGTGTGGTCCCAGTGCAGGTGGCCGAGCAGGATGGTGCCGGTGAAGGGCCGTCCGTCCAGGAGGCGCGACAGCCGCTGGAGCCCGGTGCCGGCGTCGAGCACCAGGGTGGGGTCGGCGTCGCCGTCGAGGGCGAAGGCCACGCACGAGGTGTTGCCGCCGTAGCGGACGAAGTCGGGACCGGGCGCCGGCGTCGAGCCCCGGACGCCGCAGAGATGGACCTGCACTCAGTCTCGCCCGGGCCTTCCGGCTCGGGTCACGGCCGCCCGTCCTCGCGCCGGTGCCCGCCGGCCACGGCCTCGAGGGCGTCCCGGTCGATCTCCCCGGCGCCGGCGACCGCCACCTTGCAGGGCGTGACCGCCCGCAGCGTGGAGGTGCGCCGGCCGCCCTCCAGCAGGGCCCGCTCCCCGAGGATGGCGCCGGGCCCGACCTCGGCGACGGCCTCGCCGTCGACCTCCACCGCCAGCACGCCGTCCAGCAGCACGAACAGCTCCGCGCCCTCCTCGTCCTGCACCACCAGGGTGTCGCCCGGGCCCACGCCCCTGATCCGGGGCTTGCGGCCGGCGCCCATGATCGTGCGCGACAGCTCCCGCTCCGTGGCCGTCTCCGCCACCGTGACGAAGGCGGGCGAGTCCTCGTCGCCCCAGGGGGTGTGGGTGCCGAAGGCGGTCCGGTACCAGGAGGCGAAGTCGATGACGCCGGTCTTGGCCGCCAGTCTCCCGCCGGCGTCGTAGATCCAGTGCCGGGGGAACGGGCTGGCCCCGAGCACCTCGAAGTCCGACGACCCGTCGGCGCGGATGGTGAGGGCGAGCGTGGACCACGCCACCGGCGCCGCCAGCTGCACGAACGGCTTGCGCCGCACCCGCCTCGGGGCCGGGACGCCGGTGCGGCCGCCCGCGGTCTGGACGAAGCGCACCGCCGACGGCGAGGCGTCGGGCTCGGGCCGCAGGTCGGGGAAGGCGACGGCGGGGAACACCATGGCCCGCCTGCCCAGCTTCACGGTGGTGGACCCGATGTGGCCGCCGCCGGCGTGGCCGTGGCCGACGATGGCCCCGTCCTCGACCTCGACCCACCCCCGCAGCTCGTTGGCGAAGCGGAAGGCGTCGGCCCGGCGCAGCTCCTCCAGGTCCTCCACCACGTCGGGCAGGGGCGCGTCGTAGTGGGCCATGCCCACCTCGAACGGGAGCTTCGTCATCCCCTCCACCGCTTCGGAGGGGATCCATGAGATCGAGGTCACCGACGACTCGTAGCGCGTCACGGCACTGACGGTACGGCCGCCGCGGGCCGGCGTCGAGGGTGCAGGCCGCGTCCTGCGGGTGGGGTGGGCTGCCCCCCGGAGGTGGGGCCTGCCCTCTTGACCGGCGCCGCCGCGCCTGCGTCCACTCCTCCCATGGGCCAGGGCCCGATCACCGTCTTCCTCGCCGACGACAACCTGCTCGTGCGCGAGGGCGTGCGGGCCCTGGTCAACCTCGAGCCCGACCTCGACGTGGTGGGCGTGGCCGCCGACTACGAGGAGCTGCTGGCCCGGGCCGAGCCGCTGGAGCCGCACGTGCTCGTCACCGACATCCGCATGCCGCCCAGCTTCCAGAAGGAGGGCATCGACGCGGCCAAGCAGCTGCGCAAGCGCCACCCCGGGACCGGGGTGGTGGTGCTGTCCCAGTACGACGACCCCGAGTACGCCATCTCGCTGCTCGGGGACGGCAGGGCCGGGTACGCCTACCTCCTGAAGGACCGGATCGCCGAGGGCGACCAGCTGGCCCGGGCCATCCGGGAGGTGGCCGGTGGCGGGTCCATGCTGGACCCGGCCATCGTGCAGGCCCTGGTGCGGCCCGTGAGCGGCAGGGACGGCGACCTCACGCCAGAGGAGGACGAGCTGCTGCGGATGGTGGCCGAGGGCCGTCCCATGAAGGCCATCGCCGCCGCCCAGGGGACCACGGCGGAGGCGGTGTCCCACGCCGTGGAGCGGCTGTTCCTGAAGCTGGCCCAGCAGGCCAGCACCGGGGGCGAGGGACCGCTGCGCCGGCTCCGCATGCTGCACCAGGCCATCGTGGACCGGGAGGAGCAGGGCGAGACGCTGAGCCGGCTGCTCCCGGGCGGGCTGGCCGAGAAGGTGCGGCGCGAGGGCCGGCGGATCGGCGAGACCGAGACCCTCCAGGTGACGGTGCTGATGTCCGACATCCGCGGCTACTCCACCATCGCCGAACACGCCGACCCCAGCGTCCTGGCCGGCCAGCTCAACGAGCACCGGGCCGAGATGAACCGGGCCATCCTGGCCGTGGGCGGCACCGTGATGCAGTTCGTGGGCGACGCCGTCATGGCCGTGTTCGGCGCTCCCCTGCCGCTGGACGACCACGCCCCCCGGGCCCTGGCCGCGGCCCGGGCCATGCATGCCGGCCAGGCCGCGGTCAACAGCCGCTGGACGGCCGAGGGACGGCCCCCGTTCGAGCTGGGCATCGGCCTGAGCACGGGCGAGGTGGCGGCCGCCCTCCTCGGCTCGGAGGAACGGCTGGAGTACACGATGGTGGGCGACACCGTGAACCTGTCCCAGCGGCTCCAGCAGTGGGCCGGGCCGGGCGAGATCGTGGTGAGCCAGCCCACCGCCGACGCCCTTGGGCCGGCCGTGATCCTGGAGCCGCTCGAGCCGGCGCTCGTGAAGGGCAGGGACACCCCGGTCCGGGCCTACCGCGTCGGCGACCCCGCCGGCCCGTGACCCCCTCCGGGTTCCCGTGCGGGGCGTGCAATAGCCTCCGCCCATGCCGATACGGCTCGTCCTCGCCGAGGACCACTACCTCGTGCGCGAGGGGGTACGGCGGTTGATCGAGACCGAGCCCGAGCTCGACCTGGTGGCCTCGTGCAGCGACCTGCCCTCCCTGCTGGCCGCCATCGAAGAGCACCGGCCCGACGTCATCCTCACCGACATCCGCATGCCGCCCACCGGTACCGACGAGGGCATACAGGCGGCCGACCGGCTCCGCGAGGTCCGCCCCGACGCCGGCGTGGTGGTGCTGAGCCAGTACGCCGACCCGCAGTACGCCCTGGCCTTCCTCGAGCACGGCTCGCGGGGCCGGGCCTACCTCCTCAAGGAGCGGGTGTCCGACATCGAGCAGCTGCTGGGCGCGATCCGGGCCGTCGCCCGGGGCGAGTCGTTCATCGACCCGAAGGTCGTCGACGCCCTGGTGGCGGCCCGCTCCCGCTCGTCGGCGTCGCCGCTGCGCCACCTGACCCCGCGCGAGTCCGAGATCCTGTCCGAGATGGCCCAGGGCAAGAACAACGCCGCCATCGCCGCCACCCTGATCCTCTCCGACCGGGCCGTGGAGAAGCACATCGGGTCGATCTTCTCCAAGCTCGGCCTCACCGAGGAGCAGGACGTGAACCGGCGGGTCAAGGCGGTGCTGCTGTTCCTCGCGGCCAGAAAGGGCTGACGTGGACAACGGTACGGCCCCGGTCCCGGTCCTCGTCGTCGACGACCAGGCCCTGTTCCGGCGGGCGGCGGCGGCGGTGGTGAAGCTCACCCCCGGCTTCGTGCTGGTGGGCGAGGCGGAGTCGGGCGAGGAGGCCGTGGAGCTGGCCACCACGCTGGACCCGGCCCTGATCCTCATGGACATCAACATGGCCGGCATCAGCGGCATCGAGGCCACCCGCCGCATCACGTCCGAGCACCCGGGGGTGCGGGTCGTCCTGCTGTCCACCTACCAGGCCGAGGACCTCCCCTCCGACGCCCGCTCCTCGGGCATGGCCGCCTACGTCAACAAGGACGAGTTCGGGCCCCAGGTGCTCACCGAGGTCTGGGCCGCCCGCTCCCGCTGACCGGCCGCAGCACCGTCAGGCCCGCCCGGGGAGCTCGGCGTGCGAGGCGGCGACGGCCGCGATCGGGATCCGTCCCGTGATGGTGGTGCCCTCACCGGGGGCGGAGCGGACGCCGAGGCTGCCGCCGATGGCGCCGACCCGGTCGCCCATGTTCACGAAGCCGGCCCCCTCGGCCGTGCGCCTGGAGAGGTCGAAGCCGGCGCCCGTGTCCGACACCTCGAACAACAGCCCGCCCTCCTCCTCCCGGACCCGGATGGTGGCGGTGGCGCCGTCGCCGGCGTGCTTGCCGGCGTTCTGCAGGGCCTCCAGGCAGCAGAAGTACACGGCCGCCTCCACGTCGGGCGCGTACCGGCCGATCCCCTCGGCGTCGAGATCGGTGGGCAGCGCGGCCCGGCCGGCGGCGGCGCTCAGCGCCTCCACCAGGCCCCGGTCCACCAGCAGCGGCGGGTAGATGCCGTGAGCCAGGCTGCGCAGCTCCTGGACGGCCTCCTGGATGCCGGCGGCCAGCTCGTCGAGCACCTCCGTGATGGACTCGGGACTGGCCTCGGCCAGCTGGCGGGCCAGGCGGATGTGCACCGCCAGGGCCACCAGGTGCTGCTGGGCCCCGTCGTGGAGGTTGCGCTCGATCTGGCGCCGGGCCGCGTCCGACGCGGCCACGATGCGGGCCCGGGAGGCCCGGAGCTCCTCGGCCTGGCGCCGGACCTCGTCCAGGGAGGCCTGGAGGGCGGAGTCGAGCTTCACGTTGTGGAGGGCCACCGCCACCTGGCGGGCCAGCTCGGTGAGGGCCAGCTCCTCCTCCTCCCGGAAGGCGTCGCTGTCGGCGGCGCGCACCGCGACGATCAGGCCCTGGAGCCGGCCGGAGTGCACCATGGGCGCGACCCGCAGCAGGCAGTCCTCCCGGCCCCGGAGCAGCTGGGGCAGCCACACCCTCACCCAGGCCGGCCCCGAGACGCCGGCCCGGGCCACCACCGCCTCCTCGCTCGGGCTGAGCGACATGTGGACCACCGGGGAGTCGGGTACCGAGACCGTCCGCTGGAGCTCGCCCTCGGACCCGGTCCAGACCTCGGCCGCCATCGGGCCGAGGCTGCGCCGGACGGACTCGGCCACCTGCAGGAGCAGCTCGTCGAGCGGGACGGCCCGCGAGAGGCGGCTGCCGAACGTGCGCAGGACGTCGTCGGGTGCCTCGCGCTCGGCGTAGACGAGACGGTTGGAGAAGCGGGTGAGTCGCTCGCGCGCCGGCCCGTACAGCAGCGCGGCCACCGCCGCCGCCAGCATGGACAGGCCGAGCAGCGGGCGCTCGTCACCGGTAGGCGTGCGGCCCAGGCCCAGGACGATCACGGAGTAGACGGCGACGACCACGCCGCTCAGGCCGGCGAGGGACACGGTGTGGGCCAGGAGCGCGTCGATGCGACCGAGCAGGCGATGGGAGGAGCCGAGCACGAGCGCCACCGGGATGGGCAGGGTGGCGGCCACCGCGATCAGCCCGCCGCCCGGGGGCCAGCCCGAGAACAGGCGGACGGCGAGCGCCACCACCGCCACCTCGGCGCCCACGGCGACGGCCCAACCGAACCACTGCATGCGCTGGCGCTCGGCGCCGCGGGAGCGCCGGTAGCGGTGGTTCGAGACGGCCAGCCCGACCGCGCCGGCCAGCACCGCCTCGCACGCCACCGGCCACCAGGGCAGGGAGGGGCGCCACAGCCACAGCAGCAGCCCGACGGCCGCCCCCAACCCGTACCCCGACAGCACGGCCGTGCGCGAGACCCGGCACCGGCCGTCCGGGAGGCCGAACAGCACGTGCATGGCCGCGGCCGGCAGCAGGCCCACGGCCAGGGGCAGGGCCAGGCGGGCCACCGCCACCACGGCAGCGGGGACGTCGGCGCCGCCGTCGTGCGCGGCCAGGACGCCGGCCGCGGCCACCGCCAGGGCCCCGACCACGGTGGCCCCGAGGACCAGCGGGCCGAGGCGCTCGCCCGGCCGCCGGCGGGACGTCACCAGGCCGGCAACGGCCCAGGCCGCCACCACCACGGCCCGCTCCACCTGGCCCTCCAGCCGGCCGTGGCCCGCGGCCAGCGCCACGCCGGCGCCGGCCAGGCCCACGGCCGCGAGGGCGGCAGCCACGACGGCGGCCGGGACACGCGCCGGCGGGGCGGCCCGGTGGACAGGGTCGTCGACCACGATGTCCCCGGGGGCGGCGGTGAGATCGGTGGTCACGGGCTCACTCGCTCCTCAGGACGAGCGCCGGCCGGGTGCCGGCGGCCGACCGGCCCGGGAGGGCGGCGAGCAGGTTGGCCACCAGCAGGGCGGCGGGCACGACGAGCAGGATGCTGACCAGCGGGACGACGGGCTGGGGGACGATGCCGAGCTCGCCTGCGAACCCGCGCCACGCCCACCGCCCCGAGGCCAGCCCGGCCGGCAGCCCGAACAGCAGGGCCACGCCCACGAGGGTCGTCGCCTGCCAGGCCACGGCGGCCACCACCTGGCGGCGCACGAACCCGAGCGTCTTGAGGATGGCCAGGTCGCGCCGGCGGCGCCGGACCCCGGTGAGCAGCGTGTGGCCCAGCGTGCCGACCGCCACCAGCACGAGCAGGGCCGACAGGACGCCGGGCAGCTTGTCGACCCGGCCGAAGTCGGCCACGCCGGCGGGAGGCTCCGCTCCCCTGCTGGCGTAGCCGAGCACCTCCAGGGCCGATTCGGCCACCGCCCCCGGCACCTGGTCCGAGTACCGCACGATGAACAGGTTGGCAGGGGCGCGGGGCACGAGCCGGTCGAGCGTCTCCTGCGTCACGAAGGCCCCCTCCCCGAGGCCGCCCTCGTCGGACTCGCCCAGGCCGGGCAGCACGCCCCGGCCCACGATCCGCATCGACGAGCGGCGCTCGCCGACGCGCACCTCGACCAGCCCGCCGACGGAGCGGCCGGCCTGGCGCAGCGTCTTGGCCCCCAGCACGATCTCGTCCGGCCCTTGCGGGGCCCGGCCGGCGGTGATCGGGGGCAGCACCGAGCCCCGGACGGTGTCGAAGCCGAACGTTCTGACCCGCGTCCCACCCACCTCCATCTCGGCGTACTTGACGGAGGAGAACTCCGCCACCGAGGGCTCGGCGGCCAGCGCCGGCACCACCTTGTCGCTCACGTCCTCGTCGAACGGCGACCCCACCACCGCGTCCCAGTTCCAGCCGTAGAGGCGGGGGGTGTGCAGCAGGCGGTCCAGGCTGGCCCCGAAGGTGAGCGCCATGACCAGGGCCGCCAGCGACACGGTGGTGCCCACCAGGGCGGCCCGGGTCGGTACGGCCGACCGGCCCCGGCCCGGCTCCACCGCCATGCGCACGCCGGCCACCGCGCTGGCCGGGAGCCCGGCCCGGGCCAGCCCGGCCACCGCCCGCGACGGCACGGCCCGCCCGCCGGCCGGCGTCTGCAGGCGTTCGTCGGCTGACCGGGTGGCGCGCCACGCCGGGAGGGAAACCACCAGCACCGTCACCGCCAGGACGGCCGCGGCCCCGCCGAGCACGGCGGTGGGGTCGAACCAGGTCCCCGGGTCCGGGTCGACCTCGCGCGCCAGCCCGAAGACCGTGACCGGCGCCAGCGCGAAGGCGACGACGGCGGCCACCGCCGCGCCGGCGACACCGATCACGGCGACCCGCAGGACGGAGGCGGCCCACATCTGGAACCGGGTCATGCCGATGGCCCGGAGCGGCACGTGGTCCACCGACTGGTCGGCGACGTCCCGGGCCAGCGCCTGGCCCAGGATGACGGCGCAGGCCACGCCGGCCAGCAGGGCGAAGATACGCAGGGCCACCGACTGGATGCGCAGGGTGCGGTTCACCTCCGCCGCCCCCTCGTCGGTGGAGTCGAAGGTGACGGCCGAGCCGCCGGCGATGCGCTCCACCCCGGCCTTGAACGAGGACTGGTCGGCGGCGCCGCGCCGCAGGTTCACGGCCAGGAGCGGGATGGTGGCGACCCGGTCGGCATAGGCACGCCCGAAGGCAGGGGTGAGGTGGATCGAGGCGTCGTGGACGAACTCCCCCCGCATGGCCTGGATCCCGACGATCCGGAAGGTGACGGTGGGACCGGCCGGCTCGAGGTCGGGGCCCTCGAAGGCCTGCTCCAGCTGGTCGGGGGCGAGGGAGTCGAGCGTCACCCTGCTGCCCACCGTCAGGCCGGTGATGCGCGCGGCCACGGGGGTGATCGCGGCCTCGTCGACCTTGGCCGGGTCGGGCCGGCGGCCGGCCAGCAGCTTGGGCCGGTCCACCGTGTCCAGGCCGGGGCCGTCGGTGAAGATGGGGTCGAGCAGGCTGTGGCCTTCCGAGCCGATCATCCACACGAACCAGGCGTTGACGGCACTGTCGACCTCGGGGAGCTTCCTGACCTCGTCGAAGTCCACGGGGTCGGCCGCGTTGAACAGGACGACGTCGGCGGCGTCGCTCCACTCGAGGAAGCGGTCGAACGCCGTCTCGGTCCGCTGCGCGCCGGAGAGGCTCGCCATGACGACGCCGCCGCCCAGCCCGATGAGCACGGCCAGGGCGAGCCACGCCCGGCGGCGCTTTCGGCCATCGGCCCGCAGGCGTAGCCAGACGGCGGGCATGTCCCCTAGCCGTTGGCCAGGGAGCGGAACGACTCCGACGGCTCGGCGTCGCCGACGGCGCCCTCGAGGCGGCCGTCCCGCATGGTCACGACGCGGTCGGCGGCGGCGGCCACGTCCTTGTCGTGGGTGACCAGCATGATGGCCTGCCCTTCCCGGTGCAGCCGGCGGAACAGCTCCAGGACCTCCAGGCCGCCGGCCGAGTCCAGCGCCCCGGTCGGCTCGTCGGCGAGCACGAGGGTGGGCTGGTTGGCCAGGGCCCGGGCGATGGCCAGGCGCTGGCGCTGACCGCCCGAGAGGACGCCGGGGGCGCTCTTGGCCTTGTCGGCCAGGCCCAGCAGGTCGAGCAGGTCACGGGCCCGGCTCTCGGCCTGCTTGCGGCCCGAGCCGGCGATGACGGCCGGCAGGGTGACGTTCTCCAGCACGCTCATGCCCTCGAGCAGGTTGAAGAACTGGAACACGATCCCGATGTGGGCCCGGCGGATCCGGGCCAGCTCGTTCTCGTCCTTTCCCACCAGCGACTGGCCGGCCAGCACGATCTGGCCGTCGCTCGGCGTGTCGAGCCCGGCCACCAGGTTCAGCAGGGTCGACTTGCCGCAGCCCGACGGGCCCATGACGGCCACGAACTCGCCGTCCTCCAGGGTGAGATCGACCCCGCGCAGCGCTCGAACGGGGACGCCTTCCGACTCGTACGTCTTCCTCAGGCCGCTGGCCTCGACCACCGTCACTCGGCTCCCCCTTCGTCGGGTGCTTCCATTTGGCACCACGCGGGGGCCGGTGACAAGTGTGCCGTCACCCGTCGGGACGTTCGGCCAGCCCCACCCGTGCGTCTCCCCCAACCTCCGTAGTGTGCGGGCGTACGACTCTCAGGGAGGCTCGATGTACGAGTACACGTCGGACGTCTTCGCGGTGGGCCTCGAGGGCTTCGCCCCCGTCGACGACGACAAGATCGCCAGGATGGCGGAGGAGGGCTGGGAGCCCGCCCACATGACCACCGTGCACAACGGCTTCGCCGCGGTCGTGCTGTTCCGGCGGGAGCGCGGCTCCGGGCCGCCCCCGGCGGCCGCGGCGGCGAAGCGGGTCCGCAGGACGGCGCCCGCGCCTGCGACCGGACGCCCGTCCACACGGGAGGCGAAGGCGGCGGCGAAGGCATCCCGGACCACCAAGCGCTCCCGGGGGTAGTGCCCGGGCGGCGGAATGTCGACGGCTCCTGGCCGGCGACGCCGGTACCTTCGGGCCGTGCGGCTCCTTCGGGCCCCGGGCTTCGGGCCCCTCCTGGCCGGTCAGGCGATCAACGCCATCGGCAACTGGGTGGCGATCATCGCCATCTGGGGGTTCGCCGCCTTCCGCTTCGACGCCGGCCCCGGCGACCTGGCCCTGCTCTTCGTCGCCCTGTCCGTACCGGGCGTGCTGTTCGGCCCGCTGCTCGGCGTCCCCATCGACCGCCTCGGGCCGCGGCGGACGTTGATCCTGGCCAATGCCCTCGGCTTCGTCGACGCCCTGGCCCTCACCCAGGCCGGCAGCTACCGGGCCGTCATCGTGCTGGCCCTGCCGCTCGGGCTGATCGAGGCACTGGCGGCCGCGTCCCTCGACGCCATTCCGCCCCGGCTGTTCGCCGACGAGGACCTGGTGTCGGCCAACGCCCTGCTCGGGGGCGCCCAGGACCTGGCCATCGTGGTGGGACCCGTGCTCGCAGCCGTGGTGAACGCCCACTGGGGACTGGCCGGCGCGTTCGCGGCCGACGCCGCCACGTTCCTGGTGGGCCTGGCGGTGGCGCTGCCCCTCACGGCCGGCCCGGTCCACGACGTCGAGCCCCAGTCCACCTGGCGGGCGCTCCGCGACGGACTGGGGCTGGCCGCCCGGGTCGACGGGGTGCGCTGGACCCTCGGCGTGGCCGGCATGGCCTACCTGCTCTGGAGCCTGTTCGCCATCCTCGAGCCCCTGTACGTCCGCGACGTGCTGGGCCGGTCCGACACCGTCTTCGCCCTGCTGCAGACGGTGTTCGGCGCCGGCCTGGTCGGCGCCGGACTGGCCCTCGCCGCCCTGGGCGACCGGATGGCCAGGCCCCGGTACGTGGCGATGGCCACCATCGCGTCGGGGGCCACCGCCGCCCTCTACCTGGGCACCACGTCCCTGGCCGTCGCCTGCGTGGGGGTGTTCCTCTGGGGCGTGGACGTGGCGTTCTTCTACGTCCCGGCCAAGACCCTCCTGCAGCGGTACACGCCGACGGGCGCCCATGGGCGGATCCTGGCCCTGAACCAGTCGCTGGAGCCGATGGCGTCGCTCGTGATGGCGCCGGTGGCGGCGGTGGCGCTCGGCTTCGCCAGCGTGCGCACCCTGGGTCTGGCCGGCGGTGCGTGCGTCACCATCGCCGGCGTGGTGGCCCTCCGGCTGGCCGGCCGGCTCGGCCCCCTGCCGCCGCCGCCGCTCGACCGGGCGTCCGGCGCCTCGACCCGGCCCCCCATGGCTAGTCCGCCGGCGACGACGGCAGCAGGAGCATCTCGCTGATGACCTCGACGGGCCGGGGCCGGCCCAGGAGGTAGCCCTGGCCGACGTCGCACCGCAGCGTCTTGAGGGCGGCGAGCTGGCGCTCTGTCTCGATGCCCTCGGCCACGACCGACAGGTCGAGGGCATGGGACAGGTCGACGATCGAGCCCACGATGGCCCGGGTGGCCCCGACGTCGAGCCGCTCGATGAACGACCGGTCGATCTTGAGCTCGTCGACCGGGAGCCGCTGCAGGTAGGAGAGCGACGAGTACCCGGTGCCGAAGTCGTCCACACTGATCCTCACGCCCGCGTCCCGCAGCGCGGCCAGGCGTTCGGTGACGCCCTCGACGTCCTGGAGGATGGCGCTCTCGGTGATCTCCAGGATGATGTCGGACGGGAGGGCGCCGGTGGCGGCGAGAGCCCGGGCCACCTCGTCGGGCAGGCCGGGGTCGCAGACCTGGAGGGCGGACAGGTTCACCGCCACCGGCCGCGGCGCCCCGTCACCGTCGCGCCGCCACCTGGCCGACTCGGCCGCCGCCCGCTCGAGGACCCAGCGGCCGATGGGCACGATCAGGCCGGTCTCGTCGGCCACCGGGATGAAGTCCCCGGGTGGCACCATCCCGGTCACCGGCCGCAACCACCGGACCAGGGCCTCGAAGCCGACGAGCCGTCCGCTGTGCAGGGCGATCTTGGGCTGGAAGTGGAGGAGCAGCTCCTCCCGCTCGATGGCGCGGTTCAGGTCGCGCTCGAGGTCGAGGCGCAGCAGCGACCACTCACGCATCTTCTGGTCGAACACGGCCGAGCCACCCCGGCCCGCCTCCTTGGCGCGGTACATGGCGGTGTCGGCGTTGCGGATCACGTCCTCCGCGTTGTCGCCTTCCCGGACCAGGGCGATGCCGACGCTCCCCGCCAGCCAGATCTCCTGGGCCTCGAAGCGCACGGGCACCTTGAGGGCCTGGGCCAGCCGGAGCGACATGGCCCGGGCTCCCGGCTCGCCGCCGATGGCGGGGCAGACGGCCACGAACTCGTCACCGCCGAACCGCCCCAGCGTCCCCCCGCCGCCCAGGGACTCGGCCAACCGGTGGCCGAGCACCACCAGGACCTTGTCGCCGACGGCGTGGCCGTGGCTGTCGTTGACGAGCTTGAAGCGGTCGAGGTCCAGGAAGAGGACGGCCAGGTCGGTGGTGCCGGCGGCAAGGAGCTCGTCGAGGTGCTCGGTGAGCGCGGCCCGGTTCGGGAGCCCGGTGAGGACGTCGTGGCCGGCCTTCCACGCCAGCTCGGCCTCGCGGGCGTGGCGCTCGGTGATGAGGTCGTTGAACACCTCGGCCGCCTCCGCCACCTCGGCCGGGCCCTCCACCGGGGCCCGGGCCGACTCGTCGCCCCCGAGTGAGGCCTGGAGGGCCTGGCGCAGGCGGCGGACCGGCCGGGCCAGACGGCGCTCCAGCACGACACCGAGCACCACCAGCACGGCCACGCTCGTCGCACCGATGCCGAGCGTGCGCCGAAGCTCGGCGTTGGCAGCCTCCAGGGCCACGTCCTTCGGGACGACGGCCAGACCGTGCCAGCCGCTGTGCTCGCTGGTCGTCTCCACCCAGATGTTGTCGCCGTCGAGCTCGGGGCGCCCGTCGATCGGCGTACCGAGCAGGTCGAGCTGGCCCGGGGTGGTGGCGAGTACGAGCGACCTTTCGGGGTCCACGACGAAGATCGAGGTCTCGGGGGCCAGTCCCTCGGGCTGGTCGATGGGCGGGTAGCCCGTGTAGAGCTGGATCACCACGGCGCCTACCGCCACCCCCTGGTTCGTCACCCGGATGGCCGAGAGCACGGCCGGCGTATGGGCCGACGGGTCGATGGCCGGCGGCCTCGTCACCAGGTCGTCCGTGGCCAGGGCCTCCTGCAGCCACGGGCCCGGGTCGACCCGCGCGTCCGGCGCCCGCTCCTCGGTCAGGCCGCACACCTCCGAACCGTCGGCCCGGACCAGGTGCACGTGGGCGTCGATCAGGCCCCGCAGCCCCTCGAACACGGCCCGGCAGCCCTCGGGATCGAGGGCGGCCATGGCAGGCTGTCCCGCCATCTGCTCGACGAAGGCCTTGACCTCGGCCTGGTCGTCGAACAGGTCGACCTCGCGCTGGGCCGCCGACCGCAGCTCGGACTCGACCCGCCGGCGCTCCCGTTCGAAGCTGGTCGTGGTGGTGCTCACCGCCAGCGCCACCAGGGTGACCAGCATCACGGCGAACGCCGCCAGGAGGTACAGCAGGACCGTGATCCGCCTTCCCCCCTTCATCGTCCTCCCCTTGGCCCCGGCGCCCGCGGAGCG